>DBGGTD010000300.1:0-13892 GCA_051162585.1 Elainellaceae cyanobacterium | reverse complement strand
AACGGGATCTGTTCAATCCGGCATACTTTTTGTGCCCATTCAACGGGAACTGCAGGCTCATCATCGTACCAAAACTTGCACGAGTTTCCTAGCTACATAAGTCAGGCAGACCGATTGCCTTCGCACCTGCTCTCGCATAATCTAGCCCCAGCGTCAGAATCCCTATGGATTGGGTGATCCCATTCGAGAGGCAGAATCTTCAAAATCAATTGCCGCTTGATTGGTGGCAGCAACATTAAAGAACTCTGCGGCAATCTTGGGTGAAAACGTAAACGTATTCAGTCCTTGTGAGGCAAGATAGGCAATATCATCGACGCTGCGGATGCTCGCTACTAGGATGCGCGTTGTGCTATTTACCCCCGCGATCGCCCAGTGCATTGCCGTTAATTCGTCGCGTCCTTCGTGCCCTAAGTCAGTAATTCGTCCGAGATAGGGCGCTGCATAATCAACCTCCAACGCGGCTGCAATGAGAATTTGATGGACTGCATACACGCCCGTGAGCGTCACCCGAATCCCCTCTCGTCTCAAGCGCGTAGCGGCTTCTGCGCCCATTGACGTGACGGGGATTTTGACCACAACGCGCGGGTCAATGGCGGCTAAGATTTTGCCTGTGGTGACCAGAGCTTCGACAGTCGTACCCCAGGTCTGCATGTGAATTTCTTGAACACCCAACTCAAGTGCTTGCGTTGCCAGATCCTTCAAAGATTCGACGGTACAGGGAATTTGGGCTTTCTCTAGCAGCAGTGGATTGGTTGTCACCCCATAGAAAATGCCAATGGGTAACCACGTTTGCCATTGCACTGCATCAGCCGTATCCAGGAACAATCGAATCTGAGGAGAGATAGAGGTCGGTGCGGGTATAGAACTTGACATGGGCGATCGCTCGTGGAGTTGAACTCAACATCCCACCCATTGTGCCCCAGAAACCCGATGAAGAGGTCACCCGATTCATCCTCGTTGGCCCCGCAGCCCTGCTATGGATGGCTGCTATAGCTTCAACACCGCCATGAACGCCTCTTGTGGAACATCGACTGTTCCTAACGACTTCATGCGCTTTTTCCCCTTCGCCTGCTTTTGCAGCAGTTTCTTCTTCCGGCTAATATCGCCGCCGTAGCATTTTGCCAAGACGTCTTTTCTCAACGCCGGAATGCTCTCACTGGCAATCACTCGGCTGCCGATAGATGCCTGGAGAGGAATTTTAAACTGGTGACGCGGAATCAGCTCTTTAAGCTTTTCAACCAGCGCTTTCCCGACATAGTAAGCCTTATCGCGGTGAACGATATTGGCGAGTGGGTCGACCACTTCGCCGTTAATGAGAATGTCAAGTTTGACCAAGGGATTCTCTTGATACTCGGTCAGGTGGTATTCCATGCTGGCGTATCCGCGCGATCGCGACTTCATCTGATCAAAAAAGTCAGTCACCACTTCTGCCAGCGGCAGCTCATAGGTTAGAGTCGTTCGTCCCTGCGTGAGATAGCGCATATCTTTGAAGACTCCCCGGCGGCTCTGACTCAGCTCCATCAGAGGCCCCACAAATTCTTCCGGGGTGATCATCTCAATTTGAACATAAGGCTCTTCAATCTTTTCGCGATGTTGGGGATCGGGCAACAAACACGGATTATCGATGTTGATAACCTCACCCTCGGCTGTTGTAACTCGATAAATCACTGAGGGAGCCGTGGTAATCAGGTCGAGATTATACTCACGTTCGAGTCGCTCTTGCACAATTTCCATATGCAGCAAGCCTAGAAAACCACAACGGAACCCAAACCCCATCGCACTCGATGTTTCAGGCTCATATTGCAATGCTGAATCGTTGAGACGGAGCCGCTCTAAGGCTTCCCGCAAATCTTCAAACTGGTCAGCATCGGTAGGAAATAGCCCACAAAACACCATTGGCTTCGCCTCTGTGTAGCCGGGAAGCGGAT
The DNA here is from genome assembly GCA_051162585.1 of Elainellaceae cyanobacterium. Taxonomy (GTDB): domain Bacteria; phylum Cyanobacteriota; class Cyanobacteriia; order CAZCXK01; family CAZCXK01; genus DBGGTD01. The sequence goes on along the minus strand of DBGGTD010000300.1, from coordinate 11,964 downwards.
TGGGAGCAGGCGATTTTGCCAAGGTGATCGTATCGCCGACTCGCGCATCTTCAACGGCTTTGATAGCGGCAGCAAAATATCCGACCTCGCCGGCGTGAAGCTCATCCACCTGGATTTGAGTAGGTGACAAAACCCCTAGCTCATCAATCTCATATTCTTTACCAGATGCCATCAGTCGCACGCGATCTCCCTTACGAACAGTGCCATCCATCACCCGAAAATATACGATAACGCCTCGATAGCTGTCGTAGTAGCTGTCGAAAATCAGGGCTCGCAGCGGCTTGTCAAGCGTTTCTTGGGGAGGAGGTACCAGATAAACGATCGATTCGAGAATCTCCGTAATGCCAATGCCTTCTTTTGCCGACGCCAAAATGGCGTTACTGCAATCTAAGCCGATTACTTCCTCAATCTCCGCTTTAATGCGGTCGGGTTCGGCTCCAGGGAGGTCAATCTTATTGAGAACAGGAATAATTTCCAGGTCGTGTTCGAGCGCCAGATAAACGTTTGCTAATGTCTGCGCCTCCACCCCTTGAGAAGCATCAACCACGAGCAACGCGCCTTCGCAGGCTGCGAGCGATCGCGATACCTCGTAAGAAAAGTCAACGTGCCCTGGCGTATCGATTAAGTTCAGCACATAGGCATTACCGTCGCGAGCGGTGTAGTTCATTCGAGCTGCCTGAAGCTTGATGGTAGTGCCTCGCTCTCGCTCTAAGTCCAGAGAATGGAGGAACTGCTGCTTCATGTCACGATCGCTGACCGTCCCTGTTGACGCTAACAAACGATCGGCCAAGGTCGATTTACCGTGGTCAATGTGAGCAATAATTGAAAAGTTGCGGATGCGAGAGACAGGTACGTCAGTCATAGACCTCGAAAAATCAGACTTGCGGTCGGCATAGAGAGCGGCATACAGAATGGAGGGGAGCTTAAGATATTGTAATGCCTTCTTGGAAATCAAGCATGGACTCAAGATTGAGTTGACTAATTTTGTGGAACTTGGACGTAATGTTTCCCGCTGGCTTACCATAAACTCAAGCAGGTCAACTCCATGACCTTGCGCGAAACTCATCTTCAAGTGATTTTCTTACCCCTATGGATAATCCCGCTGTTAGCTCTAGTGTGTCGTCGGACAAAATTGAAATTTCGGTACGTCTAGATGCCGAATTGTTAGATCAGATCAGTCATTTGACTCAGGATCCCAGTAAAGTGATTGAAGTCGCCGTGCGTCAATGGCTGCGTGGTGGTGTGCGCCGAGACGATGATTTGACGCGCACCCTCGAACAAAATCCTCCTGTCCCGCCTCGCGGCGAATGGAATGATTAATAGGATGAAATGATTAATATGATGGAATAATTAAATCCAGGCTTTTTATCGTTTTGCCGTTGTTGAAGAGGCATGGATAGGCTAAGTTAGAGCGGGAACTCTAGCTATTGACATCAGCGATGTACATCAGGGTAAGCATTATTTCTCATGGGACTGCATCTACATTGATTTAGGAATTGATTAGGATAAGCAGGTGTTAATCGCTGACCATATTCGTTGTTTCCGGTTCAATGTTGATGAACTCGTTTAGCCACTCGTCACCTACCTTTAGTGAGCCTGTCAGGTCAGTTATAGCTGATAAGTCCCAGGAAGTATTGTCTATTTCCAAAACCGATCTCTTTTACATTCAGGATCGATCAGGGCAATACTTGTCATTTCAGTGGCAGGGTGCTCTTCAGTTGGGGCTAGATCCGAGGGAGTTAATCGGTCAGTCGTTTGAAGATAGTTTTAGACCCGTCTCGATTAGTCTTTACAAAAAGCGGGTCGAAGAGGTTTTAGGTGGCGTCATTCCAGAGCAGTTCACCTATGCGTTTCAATATGGCGATCGCTACCTTCTTTTTGACATCGTCATTAGCCCGTTAATCGTACCGTATGGCAGGACTGATCGCGTCGTCGTAACAGGGCATTTTCTAAGGCTATGTTCTAAGACAGAAGCCCTCCAGACCGTTGATTGCCTACCAAACTTAGTGTCGGCTCTCAACCCCAGCCAATATCAAAAACTGTTAACTCAAGTCGCCTGGAATATTCGCCGCACGTTAGACCTTGAAACGATTTGGCAGCAAACCGTCGATGGGTTGGGTACAGCATTGCAAGCGTGTCACTGCTTCATCGGGGCATATAAGCCCGATCAGTCTGACATCCAAGTTGTCGCAGAATATCAAGATTCCTCATCTCTGATTCATTTGGGGCAGACATTTAACCTCGATGATCATCTGCCTCTTCGTCAGGCAATTCAAACGCTCAAGCCTGTCGTCTTTGAATCTGGAGATCTGGGCGAGTCTCAGCCAAAGCGATATTCGACTCTGGCAGTAGCAACCTCACATCAAGATCAGCCCAACGGGCTGATTGTCCTATATCAATTTGATCGATCTAGAATCTGGAGCACCACCGATCTAGAAATCATTCAAGAACTTGCCGATCAGGTTGGCACAGGTATTGCTCATGCCACGCTGTTTTCAGAAAGCCGGGACCTCGCAATTGAGTTACAACGGGCAAATGAACGGTTGATTCACAAGCATGATGAGTTAGAAGAGGCGCATCAGGCAGCGGAAGAAGCCTCTCGACTGAAAAGTGAATTTCTCGCAAATACGTCTCATGAGTTGCGAACTCCTCTGAATGCCATGCTTGGCTTCCTCAAGCTGATCATGGACGGCATGGCAGATGATCCGGAAGAGCAGGGTGAATTCATCAAAGAGGCGTATCGATCTGCTGTTCATCTCCTCAGCATCATCAACGACATCTTGGATATCGCCAGGATCGAAGCGGGCAAGATGCAGCTTGATATGAACCCCGTCAAGCTTGATGATTTGCTAACCGATGTTGAAAATTTTACCCGCACGCAAGCCGAGCAAAAACATCTCAGTTACGAAATTCGTACGCCTGCGACGCTAGACCAAATCATTTTACATGGCAACTATCAACGGATATTGCAGGTCATGCTTAACCTGGTGGGGAACGCAATTAAGTTTACCCATCAAGGTGGAATTACGATTACGGCTGAGGTGATTCAAAAAGAAGCGCTTGATTCTGATGAAGAGGATGCACCCGATACCCCCAACAATATGGTGAAAATCAGCGTCGCAGATACGGGTGTTGGTGTTTCGCTGGAAGACCAAGATAAGCTGTTTCAATCGTTCAGTCAGGTCGATAGTTCCCGGACACGCCAGTTCGGGGGATCAGGATTGGGGCTGGTGATTTCTCAAAAGCTGGTTGAAGCGATGGGCGGCATTGTAAATTTCTATAGCCTGGGAGAAGGCTTAGGATCAACCGTTACATTTACCGTAGCGCTTTACCAAGACCCTGTCATGATCGAGACGCAACCTGATTAATCATGCGTTTATAATAAAGGGAGAGCGGGATCAGCGCGGGATCCACTTTTTAATTAAATCGAGCAAATCTGACATGAAGAACATTTAAGTTCTTCTTAGACTTATCCCAATACGCCGTCAGGGGTTTTGGATTCCAAGAATTCTAGCGAGTTTTCGGATAGGCACTTAACCAGAATTGACGTTAGAAATTCAATTTCACATAATTTTTCTCGCAAAAAATAGTTTCGCGAGATAGGAGAATACCATGAAACTTTTACTATTTCTCGCCTTCGATTTTTTCTTCTCGTGGATATTTATATCCTTAGTCTTCCATCTAATCAATTGGATGCTAGATATGGATAAGGGGCAAGAGCCAAAATATCCAGGATTTTAACCTGAATTATTTATTTAGTAGGTCGTTCAAATTTCTCTCCTCGCCACAATCGCAAATTGCTCTAAATTCTACTCATGCCCTTGTTGCTCGCCGTATAGGATATTCGTGTGATCGGGTTCTGTGCTGAAGAAAACGACTGGATGAGGCAGTAAACCCTCAACCAGATTCGCAACCTTGTTAAGATACTGCGATGTCAACACAACTCAATTCAAAGGAACGATTCGGCTGGTCACTTGATCACCGCAGCCCTCGTGTGATTCAATCCTGGTTGCCTGTATGGGAGTGGCTATATCACTACTATTTTCGAGTGAAAACGAGCGGCTGGCATCATATCCCGTCTTACGATAACGTCTTGCTGGTGGGATCTCATAATGGGGGGTTGGCGTCTCCTGATACAACCATGATGATGGTGGATTGGTTTCACCGATTTGGACTTGAACGTCCTGTCTATGGGTTGATGCATCCTAACGCCTGGAAAGGATTTCCAGAGTTGGCACAGCTTGCGGCTCAAGTGGGAGCCGTGATAGCACATCCTAAAATGGCGATCGCTGCGTTACGTCGGGGTGCTAGTGTGCTGGTCTATCCAGGGGGCGCCCCTGATGTGTTTCGCCCCCATTCCTTACGCACCACAATTTGCTTGAATGATAATCAGGCATTTATCAAGTTGGCACTCCGAGAGAAGGTTCCCATCGTGCCGCTGGTGTCGTATGGAGCTCACGATACGCTGATTGTTTTAACGGATATCTATCCGGTGTTGCAACAGCTTCATGAATGGGGAATGCCGTGGATGATGGGTCTTGATCCAGAGGTCTTTCCCATTTATCTAGGCTTACCGTGGGGGCTGGCAATTGGCCCGCTTCCCAATATTCCGCTGCCCGTGACGATCCATACGCGAGTGTGTCCACCCGTCACGTTTAAGCGATATGGACGGGAGGCTGCCCGCGATCAAGAGTATGTAACTGCTTGCTACCACAAGGTTGTGTCTCAGATGCAGCGTGAATTAGATGCATTGGTCGATTCAGTTGAATAGGAGATTTCAAGGTCGCGAGGGAGCCATTAGCGACGTTGCAGAATATAGAACTAATGCTAACCAAATACATCCAAATGTAATGGCGTGGGTGTAGGTGAATGGTTCCTGATATAGGAACACTCCTAAAAGTAACTGCAAGGATGGAGCCACGTATTGAAAAAAACCAAGCGTTGAAAGGCGGAGGCGCTTCGCTGCATTATTAAACCAGAGTAACGGGAATGAGGTCGTGATTCCGGCTCCGATAAACAAGAGCGACATTAGCCAAGAGCTTCCTAACTGCCCGTCTCCCATTGCAGCCCAATACGCGACTAGTAATAGCGCAAGCGGGGTAATCAGCAATGTTTCTACTGCTAACCCCAACATGGGCGTAACGGTAACAATCTTGCGAAGCAGCCCATAGCAGGCAAATGAAAGCGCTAGTCCAATGGCAATCCAGGGAACTTCACCAAACTGCCAAACAAAGTTGGCAACGCCGATTCCAGCAAGAACGACTGCGAGTTGCTGCCCGCGATATAGTCTTTCTTTCAAAAAGATAAATCCTAGTAAAACACTGACCAGTGGATTGATGAAATACCCGAGGCTGGTTTCTACGACGCGATCGCTGTTAACTCCGTAAATATAGCGTCCCCAATTAAATGTGAGTAGGCTTGCCGTTGCTAGCAATAGCATCAACCGTTTGGGAGCACGAAGCAATTCCCCAACTTCGGCATTGCGCCGTTGCACGATGAGCACGATGCTTAAAAACACCATCGACCAGATGATGCGATGACTCAATACTTCGACAGCAGGAATCTGCCCAAAGAGTTTCCAATACACTGGCAGCAAGCCCCACGATGTATAGGCTAAAACGGCATAGATAATACCGCTACTAAACACAATGGGCGACGACGGAGGCGGTTGTGTTGGCGTATTCAAGGGTTGGTATGAATAAAACGGGCAAGTCTTGATTGTAGCGATCGCCTCGCTGGTTTGAGCACCATAATGGCAATCATGGCGCGTACTAGCGATCGCTCTCGTCAGGGAGTTGCTGTTTTCGCTGGACCCAACCTGTAATGATAGCTAACGCAAATACGCCTAGCAGTGCCACTCCCAGCAAAATTTTGCCGCCTTCTAAAATCCCGGCGCCAAGGGCAACAATGGGCGGGTTTGAAATTCCGATGCTAATCACTAACGCCGGGAGAAACCTGAGCCAGTGGGTCTTCGTCAGCCCGACGCCATAGCAAACAAAGTCGAAGAAGCCGGTCATCAAAAAACCCGTCATCATAAAAAAGTTGTTCTCAAGATGCCGCTGACTCAGTCGATCGACTCGATACATGAAGCGATCGCCTACCAATCGCTTGACGACATCCCGCCCAAATTGCCGCGAGAGGGTAAAACTAAGGGTGCAGGATGCTAAATCTGCCAAACAAATGATCAATAGCCCTTGAGCAAAGCCAAATAGCCCCCCTGACAACACTGAATAGGCAGTGCCGGGAAGTGCGGGAACAATCACGCTGAGAAATCGCAGAGCAAACATACCCACCGGAGCCCAGACGCCCAGTGCATCAATATTGGCTCGAAGGCGCTCGATACCAAATCGATGAGCAAGCCAGGTAATCAGCGCAATGAGCGCTACTACTAGCACGAATTGAATGACTCTGCGAATCTTGACCGTCATGAGTATTTGAGAGAGATCTACTGTCAGACTAGTCTACTCCCGTATTTTCTCAAGATAACGTCAGTAGGGAGAATCAAGATGTTGCCCCTTAGTCGTGATTCCTAGAGCGATTCATCTATGAGAAAGGCGTTCCAAAATTTTGAGTCCAATAATGGTCGTAGTTCATCATTCCCGTATCGTTGGCTAGATGATAGTAGCCAATGCCAATTTCCTTTAAGTCAGGATTCAAAATGTTGGCTCTATGTCCTGGGCTGCTCATCCAGCTTTCTACAGTTGCATCTGGAGTCGAATGCCCTGCGGCGATATTCTCAGCAATTGTCCAATACTGATACCCGGTTGCCCGAATGCGATCGCCCATATTAGAACCATTCGGAGCAACATGACCCACAAAATCAGAGTTCGCCATGTTTTCGCTGTGAGCCTGAGCCGCTTGAGTCAGTTTTTGATTCAGGGTAAGGGATTGGAACCCAAACTGTTGGCGATAGAGATTTGTCAGATCTAATACCCGCCGCACGAATGGGTGAAGAGTGGCGTTTGACGATTGTGTCGAAAGCGGGGAGGGCGCAGACGAGACCGACAATTGCAGCTTGTATCGTGTGTTTCCTTTGTCTTGATAGACGCGGACGTAGTACGTTCCCGTTTTCAGCGTGAGATTCAGTGATTCGCGCTTGCTTCCTCGTTGAGTGGAGCGGTCAACGGCTCGACCTCGGTTCGTGAGTAGCTCAACACTAGCATTTGCCCGTAGTTGAGAAAGTTCAATGTTAACATTGCTACTCCGTCTGAGACGCAGTTTGTAATAATCGCTGTGATCTGTTTTGCCTACCCAATCTTTAAATGCACGATCACCTGATTGCAATCTAACAGTGCGAGCCTTACGAAGACTGTCTCCGGCATGATCAATTGGCATCGCTGTGCTCCTAAACGCGCTTATAGATAGCGTTCCCGAAAAACACAGTCGATCGAGTCAGTATTTTCGTCTAATTTTATACGCGTCAACAGAGAAATACGTAGTTTTACGGTCAGTTATTTCTCAAAACTGTTATATGGCACTACGGGCTCAGGTTTGTGTGTAGAGGCCCCCGCGCCGCGGGGGCTCTACACACGTTCAGGGTTCTAACGCGAGAGCGTACGGCTATAGCAAATGACGTGTGCGTTAGGATAATTGAATAGCTGAAGCAATGCAGTGGGAGGTTTTCCGCCTTCGGCCCTCTGCCTTCTGCCTTCTACTACAGGTATTGTGACATCGAGAATTACGGGTGTTGGATTCAATCACTGGTGTTGCATCCAATCAATACACCGTTGAACTTGCTGGTGCATGGTTTCTCGATCTGTACAGTAGCGGCGACCATGCCCGGGCAATACCCATTCAAACGAATAGGTCGCCAGCGTCTGCATTGAGCGGATGAGTTCAGACCAGGAATACCAGCATGCACGACGAAAGGCGATCAAATGATTCAAATGATCAGACCACGCTAAATGATCCCCACTAAAGAGGATGGCATCGCGATAAAGCAAAACAGTGTGCCCTTTGGTGTGTCCTGGAACCGGAATGATCGCTAAATCAGGGGCAAGCCGAACCGGGTCAGACCCCGATAGCCGAATCTCGACAGAGCGAGTTCCTGAACTGATATCGTCACTGTGGAGAATACGATCGCACGGAACGCCCGTAGGATTTTTGCGAGTGAAGTGGTCGTGGAACTTTTGGTGGTCGGCGACATCATCGCGGTGAGTCAAATAGATATAACGAATGCCGCCCATGTTTTCTAGCTGCTGGACTAAGGGCGGAGAAAAGCGAGGAGAATCGACTAATATATTTCCGTCAACCCGCCGGATAAAGTAGCTAGCAGCACCAAACGATTGCTCTGAATGGTAACCGCAATGATAGACATCGTCAGTGACAGGAATTGGAAAACTACGCTGAATATCCCGAATATTGGCGGGTTTATCGACCGTTCCGATTGAAGCGGTGGGGCACGCTAACAAGGCTTGCATGGCGTGACGATATTCGTCTGGGTTTGTGGGCTGATGATGAACCACAGACTGCCCTTCTACCCGCGAAAAGATGTCGGGAGCCATCCAGCGGCAGGTATCACAATCGATACACGTGCGATCGACATAAACGTTACCGTCTACATTTTGAGGTCGTCGCTGAGCTAAGCGAGCCATAATGTCCTCCTGTGATTGAGACAGGCTTCTTCTTCCAGGCTACACAGTAAACTCATCACTTGGCTTGATGCAGCGATCGACAGAGATGAGGAGTTTGGCCAGTCCAGCGTTTGAAGGCACACGGAAAGTTTGCATGCTATTGGTAGGCATCTCCCTATTGCAAGTATCTCAAAAACGGCTAGCGTCTTAATTGGCGGCTTATGTCATTCAATCAGAGCTTTGGACTAAGATTTGAGATCAGGATGCATCTTCTTCAACTAATTCGGTGTTGACCTCGTTTATCTGTCTACGTTTGAGTTCGACCGATTCTGATCGCGGCAGTAGGTCAAACACCTCTCTAAAACTATCGTCGATTTTTTCAAAGGGAGTATTCCCAATCTCGTTGAATACAACCTCACCTGATTGATTAAGCAAAACAGTTTGCGGCACTAAGCCTTCGTAGTAGTAACCGGGCTCAATTGGCTCGTAGGTTGCTTTTGGGACAATGGTATCGACATTAACGGCAATCAGGTCAGCAGCGCGACCATAAAACGCATCGACCCGAGACACCACTGACGTATACTCTTTGCAATCTCGGCTATCAGGAATATAAAACACTAATAGAGTAGGGCGATCGCTCCGCTGTAGGGACTCTTTGAGAGAGACTCGGGGCGGAATCAAAGAACCGTTGCCTGCATAGAGTGCAAAGATATTGCCGTCATAGCGATCATCGGTTAATTCTGCGATCGCCGGGGCCACTGCAATTGAACAGATGCCAAAGATGCTAATCAAGCCAGCGAGGATGCTGCGAACGGCGATCGCCCGATGCAGACTGAGCCATCGCTGAAACGTTGACATCACAGACGCGCACCCGCTAACGAACCGAGATAAAAGAGCCATGACAATAAATTTCTCAAACAGAGTTCAAGCAGTTCTGAATTTAAAGGACACGCACGTTTGTCATTGTGCCCTATTGATTGCCCCCTTGGAGCCCGATCACGAGAACGAGCATAACATCATACCGATGTATAAACTATTTGGAGCGATCGCTATTGCGGCTAACTCGAGTCTCATTCCATGCGCTGCCAACACCTTTGAGAATGCCACGCCCGATGAGCCCAATACCGCGCCCAATGACATCTGTTAGCAGATAAATTACGCCGCCGCCAATCCATGAAATCAGCGCGCGTAACCGAGGAGCCGTTGCATCACGCACCTCAAGCGCGAACGTGACGATGAGTGGAATTCCGGAAAGCTGTTCGAGTTCATCTCGTCGAGGCGCATAGATGGCAAATTGCTTGATGCCAGTTCCCCGAAATAGCAGCAATTGATATCGGCTTTCAAAAATATTTCGTGGTTCGCCAACGGAGGCTTGAGCCCGGTACTTCCAAGATAATTCGTTGCGAAATCGAGCAATCTCTCGACTCGACATGAGGCGGCGATCGTAGAAATTTTGCTTGATCGTTTCCACATCTGAGAAGCGATTAAGCAATGGCTGAATTACGGCATTCGCAACTTGAATAATCAGGTTATCTAGCAAAACTTCTGCCCGCGTCATCGCCTCAGGAGTGCCCACGTCACGGGGAATGCTATCAACCTCTAGCGGCTCTTGAAATAGTAGATGGGCGAGCAGATCGTCTGCAAAGGGGATTTTATCAAGGATCTCGATTTGAACGATATCAGCGTCTTGTCGTAAGGCATTCACCAACTCAACTTCAACATTGTCAATTTGCACAATGTAGTATCTGCCAAAGAAATTAGAAATAACGGCTAGCCACAAATCCAGCACGAGTTGCGATCGCCGCTCGAAAATTTGTCGGGGCTGGATATCTGAGTAGCGCAATTCGTCTAGCAAATCGACTAGCTTTCGCAAGACAATGCTGAGCAGCTCTCGGCGTTTGTCTTCCTGGAGAATGTCGATCTCAAGCGGAAACTCAGTCTGGTTGCGGAGACTTGTTTGCAGCTTTGCCAACACCGAGTCAAATAGGCTTGCCTGCATTCCGGCGATCGCCAAGGTTTGGCTATTACGCACCACGGGCAGTGCCGATAAGGGCAGTGCCGATCCAGTTCCAGGCCGTTCTGAGGTCGAAGGCTCATCAGCGGCTCGTTGTGCTTGCTCATCTCGTGAACGGGGCGATCGCATCTCATCAGCTTCTGACGTCTCAGAAAGATCAGGAGTCGCTAGCAATCGACTGACTAGCCAACGGGCAGCCCGCAGTTCTCGGTGCCGGCCCGCCCAAATCGCCTGATCTAGCAGAGACAGTTCATCAGTCTGAAGCTGTTGGGTCACCTCATCCAATGCGTTTTCGATCTGGCGAATACCTGAGATGCGGAGATTCCGACGGAGTAATGCCAGCGGGCTAATTCTGCCCGCTGGCGAGAATGTGATTGATGGTCGATTAGATTGCCCGGAGCGTCGTCGAGAGGTGGGGGAGGGTGACATCCAGTAGGATTGCCCACCCGCGACTTGCCGAATGGCAGCCATCAAATCTGCCACGTCTGCTTGCTTAGATAGATACCCCTTAGCACCGACACGCTGAGCGGCTGTCTGCATCAAGGGTTCGGGCGATGCGCTAAGAATTAGAACAGGAAGCGACAGATATTTGTCTCGAATTTGCTGACACAGGGTCAAGCCCTGAATCGGGTCGGAGGTCGATTGTCCGAGTTCAAGACTCAATACCACTAAATTGATAGGGATGGCAGGCGACACTGCAGGGAAAGCAGCGGAATCATCTGCAGGCGACTGGCTATCGTCGGTAGCATTGGCGGTACTGAAATAGGTATCTAACCATTCCAGGGCAAACGTTCCATTCGCCGCTTCTGCAACAATGGCGATATCCTCGAACGGTTCTAAGCACACTCGTACTCCAAGCCGAAAGACTGGATCGTCTTCCACGAGCAGAATGTGAATTGCCGTACTGTCTTGAGAAGAATGAAGGTCGCGAGCGGTCATCGCCCAAAGGAAGTGAACATTAGATTATCGATAGCATTAGATTATCGATAGCATACTGTCATTCACTAGTTTTGCCCAATTTTTTCGTTTTTTGCGCTGTCTTCGCACCTCAGTCATCAGTCATCGCGCATGACCAAAATGACATTTTCAGTTACCTTCTCAAAGGTATCATCGTGGCTAATCACAAATAGTTGATGAAAGCTGCGAATGTTGGCGATCGCCTCGGCTAGACGTTCCCGGCGGGGGCGATCCATATTGGTGGTTGGCTCATCGAAAAAGGCAATATCGACATCTGCAAGAACCCGTAGCAGTGCAAGTCTGACCGCCAGAGCCGCACACATTTGCTCTCCCCCAGAAAGATTAATAAACCGGCGAGTATGGGCGCCTTCTTGCACCAAAATTTCGTAGTCTCGTGTCCATTCCAGTCCCACGTTTTGT
>DBGGTD010000299.1:0-2357 GCA_051162585.1 Elainellaceae cyanobacterium | reverse complement strand
TTGAGGGGCTTCAACCGTAAACGGGATATCGTTGGGTGGGTCATGGCACCAGAGAATGCAGGGATGTAGCGGCTGAGGAGCCGTCAGCGCAGCGATAAAGTGCTCTTGCTGAACGACATCGTCAAAGAGTTTGCGGCTGAATTTGACCAGGAGTTTGGAGGGCGATCGCATTAGGGAATGAAGGACTTCGGCTACGTCTGATTTTCAAGATAGAAGCATGCTTTTTCGCGCAACAGCGTGGCGACTTGGGAGGCATCTAACCCCGTGACCTCAATGGGATAGATGGGAACCTGTCGACGATTGATGGCATGCGTATAGGTTTTGTCGTAATAGTCAAGCACGATATTAATAGCAGAGGCAAGATTATTCTGACGAATACACTCAACAGCGTGCTGCGTGCGATCGCCCCCTAATCGTCTGCGGAGGCGTTCGGTTGCGTCGATGAGCTGATCGGGGTTGGCGTTCCCGTATTCGCTGAGCAAGTATTCGATGCGCTCTAGTCGTGACCGCTCAATTTGCAGAATCGGAGCGTCGGCCATCGGTTGAAATAGCTCCTCTGGAATGCGGCAGGTGCCAATCTGACGACTTTCGGCTTCAATCCAAACCGTCCGGTTTGGATCAAACGACTGCCATTGAAAGGCAATCAGATTCTCAAAATGCTCAGTACTTGGCTGGGGAGGAAGCCCAAGGCTCCCATAACTACTGCCCCGATGGTGGGCGATCGCCTCTAGATCCAACACCTGTTCTCCCTGGTCTATCAAGGCGTGAAGAATGGCAGTTTTGCCCGACCCGGTCATACCGCCAAGCGTAATGATGGGTTTAGGACTAGCAAGTATGCCCCGAACCCACTGACGAAAGCCTTTGTACCCTCCTACTAACGTCGAGACCGAGAAATCTGCGGTTTCGAGCAGCCATGCCAGGCTGCCGCTACGCATCCCGCCTCGCCAGCAATGAACGCGTACCGCTCGATTGGGAGCCAGGTCTTTGGCGCGTTTCACAAACTCTGCCAATTTTGGCCCCGTAATCTCTAAGCCCAGTTCGATCGCGGGGTCCCGCCCCTGTTGCTTATAACAGGTCCCAACCAAGGCCCGTTCCTCGTTGTCAAAGAGTGGAAAACTGATTGCCCCAGGAATATGCCCCCGCTCATATTCACCCGGACTCCGGACGTCGAGGATGACACCAGAAGCGTTGAGAAAGTCTTGAGCGTCGAGCTGTTGGGGCATGATGTAGGAGCTAGAGGATTGAGCGTGGAAGTAAACGCTGCCTTTCTTTGAGTGTATAGCCGTACGCTCTCGCGTTAGGACGTTAAACGTGTGGTGAGCCCCCGCGGCGCGGGGGCTCACCACACAAACCTGAGTCCGTAGGACTGTACTCAGAATTGTATAGCGAAAATCCCGTAGCTATTTACTCCCACCCTTTTACTCTAATAGGTTTCTGCTGAGCCTCTAATGGTAAGACCTGTCCGATAATCTGGCTATGGACGTAGCCCAACGCACGCAGGGCAGAGAGACAGGCACTCGCGCGATCGCCCGGCACTGAGGCAAGTAACCCCCCGGAGGTCTGCGGATCAAACATGACTGGAAATAGCGCATGATTTTGAATGGCATGAAGATTCTGGATATTGATAGATGCCTTAACATTTTGCGGATACAGAGAACTATTAATGCCACTGGTCAAGGTTTCATCCACGCCATCTAGCACAGAAATAGTAGCCCCATCTAGTTCAACGGTCACATGGGATGCCTCAACCATTTCCACAAGATGACCCACGAGCCCAAACCCCGTGATATCTGTGCAGGCTGTGGCTTTATATTGCCAGAGGCACTGCGCCGCTTCATAGTTTGATTGCAGCATTGACGCGATCGCAGCTTCGATCCATCGCCCTTTTGCCTTGCAGCGCATATCTGCTGCGAATAGTGTCCCTGTGCCCAGCGCCTTTGTGAGAATTAGCATATTCCCAGGCTGCATTCCCCCTTTGCGCAGGAGTTTACTCGGAGCTGCGAGTCCGTTGCAAGTCAAGCCAAATGCGAGTTCTGCGCTCTCGGTTGTGTGTCCGCCAATAAGCAGTGCGCGTACTTCACGAAGTACCTTAACGGCTCCCGATAGGAGTTGATAAAGCATCTCTTCCTGTTTGCGAGGAATGGCATAGGGCAACGTGGCGATCGCCAACGCGCTCTGGGGTATCGCCCCCATCGCGAAAATATCGCTGAGGCAGTGATGAGTAGCAATTTGACCAAACACATAGGGGTCATTCACTAAGGCCGGAAAGTAGTCAATGGTTTGCAGCAATGCCTGACCAGCAGGCACTCGAATGGCAGCCGCATCGTCGGGTTCGTCTAAGCCGATGAGAATATCAT
>DBGGTD010000298.1:0-3499 GCA_051162585.1 Elainellaceae cyanobacterium | reverse complement strand
GAGTTATTAGCGTTTATCAGCCAATACCGACGGTAAACAATCGTGGATTTTCAACCCCAAAAATCAAACACGCTTCTAGTTGTCGATGATAATCCTGATAACCTGAGAGTCCTTTCTCAATTTTTAGGTCAGTCAGATTATGAAGTCTTAGTTGCACGAGACGGGGAAACCGCCATCCGACGAGCTGAATATGCGTCTCCTCACTTAATCTTATTAGACGTAATGATGTCGGGCATTGATGGGTTTGAAACATGTCGTCGGCTCAAGTCAAATCCGGCAACTCAACATATTCCGGTTATTTTTGTGACGGCTCTTTCTGAAACAATCGATCGAGTTAAGGGGCTATCATTAGGCGCAGTTGATTTTATTACAAAGCCTTTCCAACATGATGAGATCCTAGCCAGAATTCATGTGCATTTAAGGCTCCGCCAATTAAATCACGCTCTCGAAGAAAAGAATTCTCTTTTGCAGAAGGAAGTCATTAAGCGTACCAAAGCTCAGGCGTCTCTTAAGCAAGCGCTAGAGGATCTTAAATATGCTCAGGCACAGATTGTTCAAAGCGAAAAAATGTCGAGCTTGGGGCGAATGGTTGCTGGAATTGCCCATGAAATTAACAATCCAGTTCACGTTGTTCAGGGTAACCTCTTCCATATCAATTCATATGTCTACAACTTGCTAGAATTGCTGCATCTTTATGGAAAGATGTGTTCGACGCCTGAGATCGAGGACAAGGCAAAAAGTATTGATCTGGAATTTATCTTGGAAGACTTACCTCAAGTATTTAGGTCAATGGAAATAGCAGGACAGCGCATCACCGACATTGTTCAAAGTTTGAAAAGGTTCTCCCATTTAGACCAGTCTGAAAAGAAGCTTGCAAACCTACATAGTGGGTTAGACGATACATTATTTCTTCTAAAAAGTCGCTTGAAATCGTATGATGCTCGTCGAGAAATTCAAGTAATTAAAGAATATGGTGCATTGCCAGATATTGAGTGTTATCCCGGGCTACTCAATCAGGTGTTTATGAATATTCTCGATAATGCTATCAGTGCATTGAGAATACAGGAGGATAAAACGAGCGGCAAAGATCGCTTGTTTTATCCCAAGATTTTAATCCAATCCGATGTTCGAGAGGGTTGGGTAATTATTCGAATCTGCGACAACGGCACTGGCATTGATTCAGACATTCAATCGAAGCTGTTTGATCCTTTCTTCACCACAAAGCCTGTTGGAGAAGGAACAGGACTTGGCCTATCGGTGAGCTATCAGATAATTGTTGAAAAGCACCAAGGACAGCTAAAGTATCACTCTTTTCTAGATGAAGGAACAGAATTTGTTATTGAAATTCCAATGTGATGTTGAACTGTATCTTTTGTCAGTCAATTAGGGTTGCTGCACAGCTCATCGCCCGATTAAATTTAGAAGTTCCAATCAAGTCGTTAGTCTCTCTCAACTGACGTATGCCAAATCGTAGATGTGTGTTAAGAACTGGCGGTAGTTTAATCATTCTTGTAGGGCTATTGCTAATGGGATGTCAATTGAGCGATCGCCCTGAGGTGCAGTTACCAGAGTCAGTAAAACCCATGAATTTAGAGAGCGCGGCATTTTCTCAAGATGGAATGATTCCTTCAAAATATACCTGCGACGGTCAGGACCTGTCTCCGCCGTTGAGTTGGGGTACACCACCCGACGGAACTGAAAGTCTAGCTCTGATTGCAGATGATCCAGATGCGCCATCGGGTACGTTTGTGCATTGGGTACTCTACAACATGCCGCCGGATGTTCAACAACTGCCAGAAGGAGCAACCGATTCAATAGGTTCGATGGGCGGAGTTCAGGGTAAGAGTGATTTCGGTAAGCAGGGGTACGGAGGACCTTGCCCACCTGGAGGAACTCACCGCTATTTCTTTAAGCTTTATGCGCTTGATACGATGCTGGATCTGGAACCCGGCGCAACGAAAGCCGATGTGGTCAAAGCGATGGATAGTTATATCGTGGCAAATGGCGAATTAATGGCTCGCTATAGTCGCCAGTGATTCAAGGGATGGCATGATAGAGGCTAGTTCGATGAGCCTGCTCCGATGTGCGAATTTCTCCGTTTGATTTCAACTGAGAGGGCGTTGATTCGCCTGTGGATTGCTAGTTGTGCGATCGCCCTGTGGATATTCGTATCAGGGTGCTCTCTGCCTCGGGTGAGTGCAGAAGACCGAATTTTTTTGAATGTGTCACTCGATTTTTTAGGGGCATACGAGCTGCCTGACGTCGAGTTTGAAGACACTCCTGTTCGGGGACTTTCTGGTATTACCTACGACCGAGAGCGCGATCGCATTTATGCAGTGTCTGACGATCGGGGCGATCGCGCGCCTGCTCGATTTTATACGCTAAAGTTGGCAGTCGGCCAAACAGAGGATAATCGTCCCTATATCGACGGGGTTGAAGTAGAGACCGTCACCTTTCTGCTCAACGAAACAGGGGACGCCTTTGCGACTGGCACAATCGATCCAGAAGGCATCGCGTTGTCACCTCGGCGATCCGTGTTTATTTCTAGCGAAGGCGTTGCCGATGACGAGATTCCGCCGTTTATCGACGAATTTGACCTAGAGACTGGGCAGTGGAAAAGTCGATTGCCCATTCCTGAACGCTATCTTCCCCAAACGGTAGACGATCAAGCTCAAGGGGTAAGAGATAACAGAGGCTTCGAAGCCCTGACCCTAAAAGCGGCAGGGTTTCAATCGGGGGAGCCATTTCGGGTGTTTTCTGCCATTGAAGAACCCCTCCAGCAAGATCCGCTTCCAGAAGATGATGAACAGCCGTCTCCGGGGCGAATTTTGCATTACGTTGTTGGAGACGAGCGATCGCTCTTGATTGCCGAACATTTATATCCGATTGATCCAGAGCCTCCCGGTGCCGTCATCAACGGGCTAGTCGAACTGGTTGCCCTTGACTTAGGCGGGCATTTTTTGAGTCTAGAGCGATCGTTTGGCATCTTTGGCAATGGGGCGCGTATCTTTCAGATTGCTATGGGTGGAGCCACTGACACCTCTGGAATGACCCAATTTGGAACAAACTCCGGCACCATTCAACCTGTGCAAAAACGACTTTTGCTTGATCTCACCGATTTGGATATTCCCCTTGATAATCTAGAAGGAATGACCCTCGGCCCTCGCCTGCCCGACGGAACACAGAGTGTGTTGCTGGTGAGTGATGATAATTTTAGCGAAACACAAGTGACTCAATTTTTGTTGTTTAGACTTCAGGGTGTACAGTAGACCACCTGTCTGGGTCTTGTCCCAGCCTGAAACGTTCCTTGTTATGATAAATCCTTGTTGATCGGATTAACATTTGATACTTTGCATCATTCAGAGCTTGGAGAGTCGCATTTAAGCGGCTGTTTAGTGATTTATTAGTGATTTAAGTGATTAAGTCGGTGGTCACAATTAACTATAGACCCTATAAAACCCTGTGCTGCCCGCTCAGCGGGCAGCACAGGGTTTTGAAT
>DBGGTD010000297.1:0-3790 GCA_051162585.1 Elainellaceae cyanobacterium | reverse complement strand
TGCTGTCCGGTCAACACACTATTTGAAAGGCTTTTACAGTGAGACTTACACAGTTTTGATAATTTAAAAGTTCAATTTAGCTCTGGCATCTACGAAACATTATTTTGTATTTCTTAACTGATTAGCCATTCGCTGATTAATCCTTCAAGCATATTATCTTGTTTCCCGGATTAATTAGTTCTTAACACACATTTACTAACAAACTACGTTAACAAAACGCAAATTACACTCTTTAATGCGTGGAGGGAAATGCTATGGGCCTGTGTTAAAACATAACCTCATGGTGATGCATGATGCTGATGCTAACAGCATCCTACGGCTCAATAAAACCATGAAGTTGTCTCTTTACAAACCCTATGGTACCACCACTTGAATTAACGGATATCGATTTTCTCTGTCCACAACCCATTACCCCCTTAAGACTTCTTCTCGTAGCACTGAAGCCCTGCTCCAGATAAGATAATTTGATGCCCTTGGATGTGATGAAGCGTACCCACCAAGGCTCCTTCCCACTCATACAATATGCGGGCATTCATTAAAAATCGCTCGAATGTCTTCGTTTTCACATTCGCAGAAACGGTGTAGTTATCACAATTCACTTCAATCTGCGTAAAACCGCGGCGAGAGTCAGAGCTGGTAAGAGGAATACCGTTAAATTTAATCTTCAATTCAATTCGACCTTTTGCTGGCATAGTGTGGAATAAAAAAGCACATCAGTACGACGCTAGATATTTTTATATCATGCATCGATACCAATAGATTCTAGCCACTAGAGACAAAATCTTCAGGTGCAATTTGGCACAACCTAAAAATGCTACAGATCTTGCCAGGAGTAGTTCGCCGCAAAGTCTCGGAATAGCTTAACGATATCTGAGTTTTGTTGTGCTCTCCATTTCAGACCTACCGTTCGAGACAAATTTGCCTTGGCGATCGCTACATACTTGATATCAGGCAGATTACGCCACACGGGCATAATGGTGATTCCCAATCCAGATTTGACTTCGAGTACTGCTCTCGAAACGTTGTAATCATTTCAGAGAAATCGTCGATCCGAAACATGCGGAGGATAACCAATCTCATAGTGGGTTGACTGCGGAAATCTCTCAGCCCCTTTAATGCAAATTGATAGTCATCCCACATTGCCTGAGCTGTGGCTAAAAAGAACCGTCCCCCAGGCGTGAGAACAGCCCGCCGTCCTCCTCGTTCAAAGAGTGTGACACCGAGCTTTCTTTCTAATCGTTTGATGCTGACCGATAAGGACGGCTGAGAAATGAATAAACTGTCGGCAGCTTTTGTGAACCCACCTGTTTCGACGATCGCTAAAAATACCGAACCTGATTGATATCCATAGGACAAGTATAGCCGTACGCTCTCGCGTTAGGACGTTAAACCTGTGGTGAGCCCGTAGGGCCATACACGTAAGAAGAACAATACTAGTTGCTTAAAACACTGGGCCAGTTTTCATCTGCCTTAGCAATATTACCTGGAATATCTTGCTTCCAACGGTCTTGGACGCCAGCACTATAGTTCAGATAAAGCTTGCCATCCACGATCGCCCAAGCCGTTGGGTCAATCGGCGCAACTTGCCCTTGACTCACTGCCCAAGCGCAATAGCCGCCATACTCAGGTGCATAGGCTTCTGGACTATCAGCAAATCGATCCCGGTTCTCGGCGCTAGCAAACTGCCATATCGCACCATCCCATTCATATTGAAATTCACTGCTGCCCACCACATAGTCGCCCTGCTCAAAGTATGCAACTGGGTCTGCACCTTTGATTGCGATACCATCTTCAACATAGGTTTGAGACTGAGCCGCAGTTGAGTCTGTTTGAGCAGATTCTGCCGAGCTTGTTGTAGTCGTCGGAGTTCCCGAACATCCAACAAGCAGCCCCACGCTGAGCACGGCAGTCATGGAAAATAGCGCTAAGTTGTTTGTCATGCTCATTGCCTCTTGCAGTGATTTCTTTTTATTGAACTGAATCTGAATGAGGATGCGCTGAGAAAATCCTGGGCGATCGCTGAGAGATGCTCTGGCAATGTTATCTATCATTTTGAGCACACATTTCGAGCACACATTTCGAGCACACATTTCGAGCACAGGGTTTTATAGGTTCTGTAGTTAATTGTGACCACCGACTTACGACCAACTCGGCTGATCAAACTTTTTCACAGTCGTTCCCGATCTCGAAAGCCACTGCTAATTGAGCATGGCGATCGCCCCCTTTGGTTACGTTATTGGATCGCTCAAAATCTGTTCGATCTGCTGCCGCATGTGCTGAAATTCATCCCGTAATTGAATCGGTTCGCAAATTGTCATCGGACTATCTAACTCAAGCAGCAATAGGGCAAGCCATCGCACGCTTTCGACATACCCTTGTAAGACAACTCCGTCGTCAGTAGTAGTTAAGACTCCTAACGTAACAGGTAACCTAGGCTGAATCTCTTCAACGGTTGCACTGAACCGGATATTAACTCGATGTTGACGAGGCACTTGGGCGAGCGATCGCTCGATTGATGCCAGGGGATCAAAATCAGCCGGGCGGGTAAACGACGACTCTAGCACCTGCGTATTGACAATGCGATCAAGCCGAAAGGTGCGTAAATCTTGACGAAGATGGCAATAGCCTGTGCTGTACCAGTGCCCATTTCGCACAACCAATCCGTAGGGGTCAAAAGTGCGTTCAGAATCTGTGCCGTCATAGGCTCGATATCGTAGTTGAATTTGTCGCTGCTGCTCGATTGCCCCACTGAGAGCAGCAACGACTTTCTGAGCAACCTGAGGGCTATCAGAAAAGAGTTCTTCCATGACTAACGTATTTTGAATGGCGTGGGCTTGATTCCGAAGCGACGGAGGCATGACGCGCAAAATCTTGGATAATGCTCCCTCAATGGCTAAATTTGCTCCCTCCAGCTTGATCTGCCGGGCAACCAACAACCCCAACGTGAGGGCGATCGCCTCATCATTCGAAAACATTAATGGCGGAAGCTTATAGCCAGGAAGCAATCGATAGGCACCATAGCGCCCCCGTTCTGCCTCAACCGGAATCCCTAAGTCTTGAAGCTGAGTGAGGTAGCGTCGCACCGTCCGACGATCGACTTCCAACCGATCGGCTAATTCTCTGCCGCTCATTTGAGCATGGGATTGCAGCAGTTCTAACACCGTCAAGATCCGACTGGCTGGAGGATGCATTGCCCAACCCGCCTATATTTTTTAATTCGAGTTTTATTAGGATCGATTATGACCTATTACTCCCGTATGCTCAAGATTAACGGGTTCAATAAGGTTCACTCATGAAAACACATCAGCAGTGGCTCGACTATCAAGCTCTTGAATTGATTCCACCTGACATAGAGAAACCTACTCGATCTGGGCGGAGGTGGTTGGCCGCACTAAGAGCATGGTGGAACCACGGGATCAATCGTCTTGAAGCGCTGATCATCCTAGATGCTCAACCTCGTATTTGGCAAAAAACAGATCGTCATGGCAACACCTGGTGGAGCATCTACGACCCGATGACGCGACGGTTCTATCAATGTTTGTCTGAACACGAGGTGCGGGTTTGGTTAGATGAACAATTCATCCAGCGATCGGATTGGTAGTACCAAGTTCTGATTTTGGATGTCTGATTTTGGATGGGCAGATGCAATCGCTGAGTGGTTTTCAGAGTTTGCATCTATAACTCTATAGCCTATTTTCATCGCTGGAATATAGAAAAAACGAGTTCAATGTCTTTGACTAGTTGCTTACTGTTGCTGCTTCTAATAAGCGCTTCACTTTATTGACGAGTT
>DBGGTD010000296.1:0-2341 GCA_051162585.1 Elainellaceae cyanobacterium | reverse complement strand
CTGCTGGAGCCAGTTTTGATAGGGATAGCGACCCTGAGCCGCCAACTCTCGTACTGTCAAACCTTCGGGTGCAACGGGACTTTGGGGCAATAGTCCGAGTTGACGGGCGATCGCTTTGGTAGACTGCTTGGCGATCGCTCGACCATTGAGATAGACTGCTCCTGCCCGAGGCTTGAGCAAGCGCCCCAACCCCTTCAATAGAGTCGACTTACCACAGCCATTCGGCCCCACGAGTGCGGTGATTTTCCCGGTGGGAATGACCAAATTCAGATCGCGGATAATCAACTCGCGGTCATAGCCGAGGCTGAGCTGTCTCGCTTCCAGTTGAGAATTGAATGGATAATCGCTCATGTGGTAGACCATGCGTTTTAGTTAAATCCGGTTGACCGTCGCTGAATCAGGAGATAGAGGAAATAGGGGGCACCAATAACAGACGTAATCAGACCGCAAGGGAGTTCAATCGGGGCAAAGAGCGATCGCCCCAGCAAATCTGCCACGACAACCAGCAACCCACCCGTCAGCGCCGCTGTCAGCAGCAACCCTTCATGAGATGGTCCTACCAAGCGACGGGCAATATGGGGCGCAATGAAGCCGACAAACCCAACCGTGCCAGCCGTTGCGACTGCGGCTCCAGCTAGAGCCACGCTCGTCACGAGTAAAAGTCCTCGCCGCCACTCCAGCGGGCTGCCTATCCCTCGCGCCACATCATCCCCTAAATTCAAGGCATTCAAGTCTCGCGCCATGACAATCGCAATCGGAACAAACACCCCCAACCAAGGCAGCATTGCCCTTACTTCGTCCCAACTGCGTCCGTAAACACTGCCCGCTAGCCAGACCAGCGCCTGTGATACATCATTGATATTGCGAAAGGTCACTAGAATATTGGTGATAGCCCCTGCCATTAGCGAAAAGCCAATGCCGACTAATACTAGCCGAATGGGAGAACTTCCTCCCTGCCAAGCTAAGAGATAGATTAAAACAAATACCGTGAAGCCGCCTACGAATGCTGCAATAGGCAGCATCGAAACTGGAACATTTGGCAAGGCGATAATCAGCGTGACAGCAGCTAGCGCAGCTCCGGCATTGATGCCAATGATATCAGGCGCTGCGAGGGGATTGCGGAGGATGCCTTGAGTGATTGTGCCCGCGATCGCCAGCCCCACCCCGACCATGACCGCGACTAACGCCCGGGGCAACCGCAACGTATTCACAATAAATGCATAGTCAGCGTTGCTGGTTTCTAGCCCAATCATTGTTCTCGCTACATCCAAGGGTGGCACCGGATACTCTCCCTAGCTCACGTTGACGATTAAGGCGATGAGCGTCAGGCTGAGCAAAATCAATAACAAGCCTGGCACCCGGCGATCTACGCGAAAGGAGAGCGGTACGTGATGGCTGCGAATCACAATCCAGCTTTGTTTCATCGTCTGATCCTCGTGCGAATCAAATAGATGAAGAAGGGTGCACCGAGCAAAGGCATGACTAGCCCCACAGGAAGTTCTTGTGGGCGAATCACAAGTCGAGCACAAATATCGGCAACAAGAAGAATCACTGCTCCGAAAATAGCAGCATAGGGTAGAATCCAGCGGTAATCGACTCCAACCAAAAACCTGACCAGGTGTGGCACAATCAATCCCACAAAGCCAATTGGGCCCGCAATCGAAACGCTACTCCCAACCAGAAGTACAACGCTGATTGCTCCCAGTCCTTTAATCCAGGCTGTATTTTGTCCCAGTCCTTTGGCAACACCTTCACCCAAGCTCAAGGTGGTAACATGCCGTCCCAATACAAGGGCAACTAGAAAGCCGACGATGAGAAACGGAATAACCTGTCGAACAAGATTGACATCTCCTCCGGCCAAGGAGCCCGCTAGCCAAAAGCGGACTTGTTCGAGGGTTTGCTGATTGAGGATTAAAATACCGCTAGTCAAGGTGCCAATCAGCGTCGAAAAGACAGTGCCTGCTAGGGTCAAATTCAAGGGCGTCACGCCACCGGGGCCTAATGCCGCAAAGACGTAAACCAAGGCAGCCGTTATTGCGCCCCCGAGTAGGGCAAACCAGGCATAAACGCTCAACGAATTGACCCCAATGATAAACGTAGACACTACTACAGCAAACGCCGATCCCGTGCTGACTCCTAAAATACTAGGCGACGCGAGCGGATTGTTCGTCAATCCCTGCATGATGGCTCCGGCGATCGCCATTGCCGCTCCTACCAATACTGCAACGAGCGATCGCGGCAGTCGCACAGTGCGAATAATTAAGTGATTGGTAGAACTCTCATCAAAAACAAACAGGGCTCGCCACACCTCATCAGGCGTGATATCTGCGGCGCCCAACCC
>DBGGTD010000295.1:0-5061 GCA_051162585.1 Elainellaceae cyanobacterium | reverse complement strand
CGGTTTGATCGAGCCGAAGCGCAACGAGTGTGGGATGTGGCAAAGGGGGCGATCGCCAGTGGTCTCTATTCTGTCGTTGTTTTGGATGAGCTAAACCCAGTCCTCGATTTAGGGTTATTGCCCGTTGATGACGTGGTTAAAACGCTGAGGAAGAAGCCCGAACATCTGGAAATTATTGCGACAGGGCGAGGGGCACCTCAGACGTTGCTGGAGATTGCAGACTTACACTCTGAAATGAAGCCTCAGCATCATCCCAATGCGACAGCCCACGGGATTGAAGGCATTGAAATCTACACCGGATCTGGAAAGGGGAAATCAACTAGCGCTTTGGGTAAAGCGTTGCAGGCAATTGGCAAGGGCATCAGCCAAGACAAGTCTCATCGCGTGTTGGTGATGCAGTGGCTTAAGGGGGGCGCTGGCTATACCGAAGATGCGGCGATCGCTGCCTTACGTCAGAGCTATCCGAGTTTGGTTGATCATCAGCGCTGCGGACGAGATGCCATCGTCTGGCGGGGTCAGCAGCAAGAACTCGATTATGTCGAAGCAGAGCGGGGTTGGGAAATTGCCCGCGCGGCGATCGCCTCAGGGCTCTATAAAACCATCATTCTAGATGAGCTCAATCCTACGGTTGATCTAGAGCTACTCCCGCAAGAACCCATCGTTCAAGCTCTATTGCGCAAGCCCCGCGATACCGAGGTGATTATCACTGGGCGATGCAAATATACGCCCGCCTATTTTGATCTGGCATCGACCCATTCTGAAGTGTTTTGCCATAAGCACTATGCAGAAAAAGGGGTGGATCTAAAGCGGGGGGTTGACTTTTAAACACAATTTAGAAAAACCAATCGTATATCAAAAGGCAGAAGGCAAAAGGCAGAAGGCAAAAGGCAGAAGGCAAAAGGCAGACGATCAACGCCTGCTACTGGGTTGTTTCAGCCATTTGGGGTGCCCTAATGCATCCGTCACTTGCTGGATAATGCCATCATCTCAATAGAGGAAGGCTAACGGTGAATGTGGTTTGGCCGTCACCGCTCTTGACCTGGATGCATCCGCCTAAGCGTTGGGTTAGCCGATGAACGAGCGCTAACCCTAATCCAGTGCCGCTGTGTTTCCAAGGGTCTTGATTGGGGATGCGATAAAACTTCTCGAAAATGCGATCGCGCTCTTGCTCCGGAATTTCAACGCCCGTGTTGCTGACGACGAGTTCGATGATACGGCGATTTTGCCGGACAGCCACTCGAATGTGTTCTCCCGATGGAGTATATTTGCAGGCGTTAGTGAGCAGTTCATTCAAAATTTTTTCTAAGCACGTCAAATCTGCTCTAAATCGAAGCCGACCATCTGGAAGATCGAGTATCAGCGACTGCTGGAGTTGGCGGGCTCGCTCAACAAACGGTTTGACTAAACGGGGAAGCCACGTCGAGGGGTCAATTTCTGTAGGATTGAGGGGCTCTATGCCTCGGTCAACCCGAGAGAGATCAAGCAAATCGTCAATCAGATTGATTTCACGCGTTCCTTCGTCTTTCAAGATTTGAATATATCGAAGCAGTCGATTCGGCGGGTCTGCCGACTCATCTAAGATGCCAAGTTGCTGGAGCATGATTTCAAGCATTTGAATGGCAATTCGCATATTTGCCATCGGCGTTCTGAGTTCATGGGAGACGGTACTCAAAAAGTCATCCTTTAAGGTGTTGAGCCGTTCAAGTTCTTTAACTTGAGTCTGCGCCTCTCGATACAGTCGGGCTTGGCGGAGGGCGATCGCACACTGATTGGCAACCAGCAGCACGAGGCGAATTTCTTGTTCACTAAAACAGTAGTCGGCGCGGTTGATGAGCCCCAAATCGCCTAATACGCCCTGATCATCGACGATTGGACACGCCAATTTGGCTACCCATTCAGACTGAGAACCGGATACATGCCCACAAAACTGAAAATACTGGCTTTGTAAAAGCTGATGATATCCCTCCGAAAATTTTGCCATTTGTACGGTGTAGCTCTGGAACTCTGATCCGGTAGTGTTGTCAGCAGCACTGTATTCATAGCAGACTGTGGCGACTTGGTCATGGAGGTTATAGAGTGTGGCATTACAGGTCTTGACACTAATGGCGATCGCCAATTCTCGCACTACTGTTTGTAAGATCTGATCTTCGTCAAGACTATCTCGAACGCGGTCGGTAATACGTTTGAGAGTGGCTTCGAAGTTTGAGGCTTGCTGAAGTTGGGCAGTGCGATCGGTAACTTGAGCTTCCAAATTGGCGTTCAGCTGCTGGACTTGCTGATACAGCTCTGATTGCTGGATGGCGATCGCCAACTGACCGGCGAGTGTTTGAATGAGATCAACCTCCCAATCGTGCCAATGACGGGTCGTGGCGCACTGTTGCGCTGCAATCAGCCCCCAGAGTTGGTCACCTTGAAGAATCGGAATGACCAGATTTGCTTTTATCTGCAACTGCGAGAGAAGCTCGACATAACAATCTGCAAAACCTGCCTGGTGAATATCTGGGGTATTGCCTACGTAGCCTTGAGTATAGGGGATGATGCAGTCGTCACCGATCAAGCAGGGGTCAAAAATGTTGCGTCCGAGCATGGAGACCCACTGAGACCCCACTGATTCAACGATCACAAAACCGCTCCAGTCTGGTTCAAAGCGGTAGATGATGACTCGATCGGTTTGCAAATGCTGACGCACTTCATGAACCGTTGTATTGAGAATGTCATCAAGATTCAATGATTGGCGAATCCGCTGCGTGATTCCACGCATGAGGGTTTCAAATTCGGCTTGCTGACGCAGAGAATCTTGGATGCGCTTGTTGGTTGTGATGTCGCGTGCGACACTCAGTACTGACTCTATGGTTTGATCAGGGGCTAATTCAGGAACGAGTCGCGCCTGAAAGGAGCGATTGCCATTGACCGTTAATAGGTCAAATTCAATAATCTGCTCTTGATTTTGATTCAATACGGTTTGAAGCGCTGTTTCCCAGACAATGAATAGAGACTGCGGCATCCCCAACTCTCGATTCGTTTTCCCATGAAACGCATGAGCCGGAATGCCAGTCATTTGCTCCATTGTCGGATTGATATAGACATAACGGAGATCAGAATCAAAGCGAGCAATGATGTCGGGCGAATGTTCCACAAGGGCTCTAAACTCTTGCTCTCGACGGTGTAATAGAATTTCTGTCTCCCGGCGATCGGTGACATCTTGAAAGACGAGAATGCTCCCCATAATGTCACCGTTGGTGTTTTGGATTGGTGCGGCTGAGTCGCCTATCCATCGCTCAGTGCCATCGGGCGATCGCAAAATACACGGGTCAGTTCGAGTCACTTTGGTGCCCGTTTGAATAGCTCGAAGACAGGGATTTTCGACCTGTTCGCGAGTATCCGGATCGATTAAATCCATAATGTGATGAATAGATTGACCGATTGCCTCAGACTGTCGCCAGCCTATTATTTCTTCAGCAGTCGGGTTCATAAAGGTAATGTGCCCATAGAGATCAGTGGCGATCGCCCCGTCTCCAATGCTGGTGAGCGTTGCTGATAGCCACTGTTGAGTGATGGCGAGTTCTTGCTCAAGGCGATGGCGATGAAGGGCGGTTTCTATCGTGGTGTAAAGTTCAAACTGATTAAATGGCTTGATGAGGTATCCAAAGGGTTCGGTTTTGATGGCTCGCTGGAGCGTTTGATGATCGGCATCTGCAGTCAAGAAGATGACCGGAATGTCAGCGTTAAGACGAATTTGCTGGGCAGCGACAATGCCATCCATCTCTCCTCTTAAATAGATATCCATCAACACCAGGTCTGGCTGTGTAGTCTTTGCGACTTGAATGGCGTCATTGCCTGAGAAAACACTGGCAATGATTTCATAGTTGAAGTGTTCCAGGGAATTGCGAATACTCCAGGCAGCAACGCGCTCATCTTCTACGATCAAGATTCTTGCCATTGGTTTAGCAATTTCGTTGAAGCCTTGAAAATACATCAAGGGTTCTTAAGGATACTCAACTTTATAGCTCTTTCATAGAAACGATGAGATCTGGTGAAACACGGAAGTCTAGGTTTCGATAATTGGGTTGATTTCGATGCAGAACATCAGTACTTTTACGGACTAAACTTCTTGCAATATTCGAACGGTAAGCTGGGCAATTCATTATTCATCCGCAAGCACTTTAAGCCGAATTAGGCGAGCCGTGGGGCTATCCGGGTCGCCCAGTTGCACTTCTAGCGTGTCTCCAGAAAGGGGAGACAGATAAGCAAGGAGCGATCGCAAATGTGGGGTACTGGCTCCACTGTCTACATACACCCGCTCCGATAGTTTGGTTAGACGTTTCCAAGTTGTGTAGAGTTTGGCAATCAACTGTTCAAGTTGGGCGGCTTGACTCACCAAATCTGCCGTTGAATTTAAGCAGCCCACTCGAAATGCTTCTTCTAAGGCAGATTCTATGTCGAGCTCGTCTCGGTTGAGCGCCTGTACTTGGGTTGCAGCGTGTAGGTATTTTGCTAAATATCGCGCTTCAGCCGTAGCTTGCTTCAGCGTGTCGACATCAGGCTGCTCGGCAACTTCTGCCTTAATCGTTATTTGATGCGTCTCTGGCAGCTTTTCCATTTCTCGGACAAAGGGGGCGAGGTAGCGGGTTGGAATCGTGTTATCGGCTGCTTTTTCTCTGACTTCTGCCGGAAGCATCTCGGAGGTCATCGCCGTCCATTCATCAGATAGTTGACGCACGTTGCGGCGAGTAATGCGATCGCCCCGTCGAGCAGCATCCCCAACCATCTGCTGCACTTCAGGAGAGGCGTGCGCTGTTTCCACGAAGGCGCGTTTACTAAACTGATTCACGTCTTGTTCGACCAACACGCCCTCTTCAAGCAGCACATCGGCACTGTTAGCAAGCTCGATGAGCGAATAGGCTTGACTTTTACTAATTTCACGGTCTTTGAGCCAGTTTAAGAACCCTGCGCCTCGGCTGTCTCCATTTTTCTTTTCGCGATCGCGCACGGTTCGCAAGATCCGCCCCCGCCAGATATCGGTTTGTAAATCAAAGCGATCGCACACCTGCCACGCTAGAT
>DBGGTD010000294.1:0-2570 GCA_051162585.1 Elainellaceae cyanobacterium | reverse complement strand
GTTGAGTGGAGCATGGCGGGATCGTCTTGGGTTGCTTGGGTCATAGTCGCACTGGCGGGAGGATATCTGCTGGGATCAATTCCCACAGGCTATCTCATGGGTCGGCTTTCAAAGGGCATTGATATTCGGCAATATGGATCTGGATCAACAGGTGCTACCAACGTTTTGAGAACTCTGGGTAAAGGTTCTGCATTAACCGTCCTGTTAATCGACATTTTAAAAGGCGCCCTGACAATCGTTTTAACGCGCTGGCTCTACACATTGCCGATGGTAACGGTTCCTGATTCATTGATGACGACCACGTGGGTCCCTTGGGTTGTTACCGTAGCGGCGCTTGTTGCGTTGGTAGGCCATAGCCGATCAATTTGGTTAGGATTTAGCGGTGGTAAATCAGTCGCATCAGGCTTAGGCATCTTGCTTGCTATGCATTTGCCCGCTGCGCTAGGGGCAATTCTGATTTTTAGCATCGTGGTTGCCGTATCTCGAATTGTCTCTTTAAGTTCAATCATGACGGCGATCGCAGTCCCGTTGATGATGCTGGCGATGAATCAGCCTTTTCCCTTTCAACTCTTTGGATTTGCCGCTGCCTCATATATCGTTTGGAGGCACCGCACTAATATTCAACGAATATTGGCTGGAACAGAGCCCCGAATTGGACAAAAACTTGAACAACAAAGCACCGAATCTGGAGGCTAATTGCTTCGAGATGTGTCTACGTGCTAAAACAGGCCGAAAACGATTGGAAATACCCTCGCGACTGAGTTGCTCCCTCCCTTAGATGCCCAAATCATCATCCTGGCGATCGCAGCGTTACTCGATTATCTTATTGGCGATCCCTGGAATTGGCTGCATCCGGTGCAAGTCATCGGTTGGTGCATTAACCGATATACTCAGTTCGTGCTTCAGCATATTTACTCTCCCACGGCTCAACGAATAATGGGAGTGATTCTCGGCATACTCATCATCGGCGGCAGCGGATTCGCCGGATGGCTGATCATCTGGATCGCAACGTTCATTCATCCGCTCGCGAGAATGGCGATCGCCAGCATTCTCCTAGCAAGTTGTTTTGCGGGGCGAAGCCTGAGAGATGCAGCCTCAGAAGTTCTAAACCCGATACGGAACAAAAATTTAAGTGCAGCTCGCTCCAAACTGAGTCTATATGTTGGGCGAGATACCCATCATCTCGACGAACCCGAAATTTTGAGAGCTATTTTTGAGACAGTGACCGAAAACGCAGTAGACGGCGTGATGGCTCCGCTGTTCTATGCAATTCTAGGGGCATTCACTCCAGTGGGTAGCGTCCCCTTCGCTCTTGCCTATAAAGCTGCAAGCACTCTAGATTCGAGTGTGGGGTATTATCGAAAGCCGTACACTCACATCGGTTGGTTTAGCGCCCGGTTAGAAGATGGTCTGACCTGGCTACCGTGCAGATTAGCAGTCTTAACCATCGCCTTCCTATCCAAAAAGCCCAGACATGTTTTAGCGCTGTGTCAGCGTGATGCGCCTCACGATTCAAGTCCTAACGCGGGCTGGAGTGAATGTGCCTATGCAGCAGCATTAGATGTTCAAGTCGGTGGCACAAACTGGTATCGAGGATTGGCTAAACACAAACCCCTGTTGGGCAATGCAGTCACGTCCATTCGTGAAATCCAGATTGATCGGGCACTGCGGCTCACTCGATTTAGCTTTTTGCTTTGGTTAGGGCTCTCCAGCATTGCCCTGAGTTTAATCCATCGCGATTTATCTAGATTCTAAAGAAATGATTACGCAAATTTTCGATACAATAGGGCAGATTAGGGCAATCGTTAGCGCAATTTAGAGCAGTGGACGACCTAAAGCCTCATATCAGCAAACGGAGTTCCTGGTGCCATTCACGCTACGGCTCTAATTGGGGAGATCTTAAGACTAGATATCTCGTCGTGTAGCCAGAGCTTCTAGCCTGTTCACTAGACGCTCGACACCAGAGCGCTGCGATCGCCTAGCATCGACTCTAAGCTTGATTCTTATCCCACCTTTTTGTTTCCCAATATATTAATATGAGCCGTCCCTGTCAGACATTCCCCTTAATCTGAATTGAACCCATCTTTATCTCAGAGCCTGCCGCTTTTTTGGAAAGAACTACAGGTCTAGGGGCAGACACCGCCGTATATAGAAAACGTTGTTAGTTGATAGTTTAACCAAAGCTTATGCAGGAGAATTCCTGGCTAAATAATCATTCCGCAGATGAACCAGATGGTGAGACATCTACTGAAGATTTCTCCCATGTGTTAACACCTGAGCCTGCGCCAGATTATTCAGAACATCCCTTCTTCCGAGGATTGTTAGGGCGACGTCGGAAAGCAGCTGTGACATTGACCCTTGTTTGGAGTAGCACGGTAGCACTTCATTTATTTTCAGGCGGGTACTGGCTTGTTCTCGGACTAACAACCCTCATGGGGATTCATGTCCTCCGAGTCCTGATGGCCCATCCCATACCAACTCCAGATCCTTTATCTGACGGCAATCCTGACGAGTGGGCATATGTTTCCTTGATTGTGGCTGCTAAGAATGAAGAAGCAGTGATTCGTTCA
>DBGGTD010000293.1:0-2807 GCA_051162585.1 Elainellaceae cyanobacterium | reverse complement strand
ATATAGCGGTATGCGCTTGAGCTATCACAAATTCTCGGAGAATACTATCGTCGTTGTGTTTTTAGAATTTGAGATTCGCAAATCGCGTGGAAATCTCTGCTTAATGGCTGGCAAGATGGCCCTAGAAATCTGACTCTAAGCCATGCTAAGCATACTGTTCATCGGTGCGCGCAGACATCAAAGCACATTACCGATTGCTCTTGGTTAAGCGCTTCCGGTAAAGACAATATTCGGAAACTTGACTTGAGCCTCAGACATTGGGCGACGCTTTCCTCCTTCTTGCCAATAGTTAATAATTTCTGTTGCTTGGTTGAGCAAATCGACGCGGTCAACATCAGAAATCCAGTGCTTGGATTCTAATTCAGACTTCAACTGTTCCCAAGCATCATTCCGAGGCCAGAAAAAGTAAGATGTAAGCGGACTCGTGCCCTTGCCAACAACCTGGTCAACAGCGATCGCCACATTCTCATCTAACCAGAGAACCTTTAAGATAAATTTTGACAAGGATACCTCCACGTTTCGCCCCAAATCTTTCTCTTAGTGTACAACCCACTATTCTAGGGCATGGTTTAGCGAGATTGCTAAAGGATTCCTAATCAGGATCGCCAAATTCTTGCGATCGCCTAATATAACATCCTCTTTAGAATCAGTGTGGTTCTAAATCGCTTTTGAATTGAATAGTGCGAGCGATCGCCTGTGGCTCACCATTTGTCTGAGATTGGTATATATTAAATTATTTAATTTCTGTGCTTAAGAAAGCAGCCTGGGTTTCAAGCTAGATGTGGTGGGTGCGATCGCTTGGTATAGTCGTTCAGCATCCTTTGAATTCTTCATCTGATTGGTCATTTGACTAACTGAGTTTCTGCCAAACGCATCAGGAGGCACAACGCTTGAGCAAACGCCAAGAACCATTCCACGATATTTCGCCAGCCACCATCGTTATCTTCGATATTGACGGTGTACTTCGGGATGTAAGCGGTTCATATCGACGGGCGATCGCAGATACGGTAGAACACTTCACAGATGGAGCCTATCGCCCATCGCAATCAGACATCGATGCTCTTAAAACAGAGGGCATCTGGAACAATGATTGGGACGCCTCTCAAGAATTGATTTATCGTTATTTTGAGTCACAAGGACGAGGGCGATCGCAGCTCAATTTAGAGTACGGTGCGCTGGTGGCATTTTTTCAACGTCGTTATCGAGGTCCTGATGAGACTCAGTGGACGGGCTATATCTGTGATGAACCCTTGCTCCTTCACGTGAGTTACCTTGAAAACCTTAGCCAAGCAGGAATTGCGTGGGGATTTTTTAGCGGAGCAACTGCGGCGTCAGCCCGCTTCGTGTTAGAGACTCGGTTGAAACTGCATGACCCCGTTTTGGTCGCAATGGAAGACGCGCCCAGCAAGCCTGATCCAACGGGTCTGCTGAAGACGGTTAAGCAACTTGAAGCGCGATATCACATCGATAGCCCTGCTCCTGTTTTTTATGCAGGAGATACCGTAGCTGATTTGCAGACGGTTAGACATGCCAATCATACGGATGCATCTCGCCCCTGGATTGGCGTCGGCATTTTGCCGCCCCATGCCCATCATCCGCCGGAATATCGAGAATCGTATGCGGTGCGGCTCCAGGCAGCAGGAGCCGCAATAGTCCTTAACACGATTGAAGAGTTGACGCCCCAACAGATTGAATCCTTGCTGATTGAATCCCTAGCTTAGAAAGTTGATGATTTAGGTGAGCTTGGCGATCGCCCTTCTCTCGACCAATAATGTCCCTGTGAGCAAATCTTTTACCGTGGCAACTAGCACTCGCTGGTCGTTGACTTCAAACTGAACGGAGATGCGATCCACACCGATTTGCCCTGGTGGGTCTAGATGCGCCACACAGACCTCGTTCCCGTCGATGTCGAGAGACCGATATGATTCGCGTTGATGGAGCGTGCGGCTCATCATCCGCCCTTGGGCATCGTAGGTGACTTCGGCATGAGACGATGCTGCGACTTCTCCAATGTCTAGGCGAATGTCGCGCTGACTGTCGATTGCAACTTGCAAAATCAGCGGTTCTAGGCGAATTGCAGGATATTGGGTGCCTCGCTCAAACAATGGATAGTAGGAATAGGTTTTTGCATACGGTTCCCAGAGGCGAATCGCGTAGCTGTGATGCAGATAGTCGTCAATGGCCTGAATCTGACTCAACGCCAGAGCGCCGTGCGCCACGGCCTCAAAGGGTTTATCAACCTTGACCCGGTGCCGCCCAAAATAGGAGAGCACTAGCTGTTGCACAGCAGGAATGAGGCAACTTCCTCCGACTAACAGCACCTGTTCGATATCGGTTTTACTAATGCCTTTCCCCAGGGCGATCGCCAAGACATCATCGAGTGCGTGTCGCAACTGCTCTAGACACTGATTATCTTCCAAAATAGCGTCGAGGCGATCGCGAGTTAGGTGCATCTCATACGCTGTAAACGTGTTGTCATCAAACCAGCTTTCGGTTGCCTCGGTCACGCTCGATAACCGAATCTTGAGCCGTTCTGCGAGCGCTAAAAGCGTTTGCCAGCCGATCTCACCGATCTCATCTCGCGACGTGTCTCCCTGACGCAGATAGTCTTCCGCAATCCAGATGTCTAAATCTTCGCCACCTACGTAGGCATCGGCTTTTGCTAAGACGGTTGCCCGATGAACCGTTGTCCCCTGCGTGACGGCAGTGCGAACCAAGCTTAAATCGAGCGTGCCGCCTCCAAAATCAATCACGAGCACCATCGTCCCCGGACGCTGAACCGCATAACCCAACGCTGCTGCGGTTGA
>DBGGTD010000292.1:0-4030 GCA_051162585.1 Elainellaceae cyanobacterium | reverse complement strand
GCTCGCTCTTTAGTCAGCAAATCGACAGTATCGCCTAGCGCATTGGTGAGATTTTTCCGAGTGCGCTCATGAGCATCTCGTTCAGACTGGAGGTCTTGGGAGAGGCGATCGCGCTCGGTTAGCGCCTCAATCAGCTTGGCTTCTAATTCATCGACTCGAAGCGTTCTAATCTGTTGACGAATTGACGAGGCATTGAGCGAGGTTTGGGTTGGTGCGTTAACGGGTGGAGGTTGAGACGACTGAAATTCAGTTTTGAGGTGTTGAATCGTTTGCTGAGCCTGATGAGCATCAGCTCGACGCTGCCTTGCCTCAGTCTCGTATAGACTTCGCCACTTTGCCGCGCTTGCAAACGCTTCATCGCGCTCTTTTTGAACCTCACTCAACTTTTGCTGGAGTGCTTTAATTTCTGCCAGCCACTGCCTAACATCATGTGTCATGTCAACGGGTTCCCTATGAAACCTAACTTCAAAAAACTAAACGTTAAAACAAAATTTGCATCAGAGTTGCAGGGGCAGGGAGCACAATGACCACCAGCAGGCTGAGCGCCATTAAGCCCCAAATGTCTCGTTTACTATCAAGTTCGCTGACATCGTTGAGCGTTGGTTCATCAACGACTGGTATAAAAAACAATAGAATAGCCCATAAAAAGAATTCACGCTGTACAAATGATAAGCCTAGGACTAGGAATCGAGAAATCTGTCCAATCGCTGCCCCACTGCGTTGACCAAACATAGCATGGACAATGTGCCCTCCGTCGAGCTGGCCAACGGGCATTAAGTTGAGGGCCGTCACCACTACGCCTAAGCATCCAGCGATCGCCACAGGGTGAAGATTAAGCGCACTAGTTGCGGTTAGTTCATTTCCTAACGCTAGCTTACTGAGCAACGCCAAGAGTAACGAAGCCCCCGGCTTGAAAGATTCAAAGTTTAAGATACTCGACTCATCGGTTAAGGGCGTCGGGGCAGAATGAGCCAGTCCCCAAACGAGAATAGGTAGGGTCACAATAAAGCCAGCAAACGGACCTGCAATGCCCACGTCGAATAAGGCTTTACGATTGGGAACAGGCGAGCGCATCTGGATAAACGCTCCCAATGTGCCAAACGGGAAAATGGGCGCTGGAGGCACCGGGATAAAATAGGGAAATGTGGCCTGAATGCGATACACACGAGCAGTCAAATAATGAGCCAGTTCATGAACACCCAAGATTGCCATTAACGCTACGGCATAAGGCAATCCTGTACTAAGAGTCGACCAATTAATCTGTAAATCGTCGACCGATGTGCCTGCAACCACAACACCTGCCAGCGTTGTCGTAATTAAAGTCGCCGCCCAAAGCCCCAACGCCAAACCAGGACGAACCAATTTTGCCGACTTGGTGTTATTCGTCTTGGCGTGAGGATTAGGAACCAGCGCAAAAAAGGGTTTGCCGTCTGCTCCTTCCTGAAATATCACCAAAAAGCGATCGCCAAACTTACCTTCTACATTATCTCGAATTGTCTGATACGCCGTCTCTGGAGACGTCCGGAGGTGCCCTTTACAGATTAATGCTTGGGGACGATATTCAATATTTTTTAGATAGAAAATAGACCACGGGAAGCAGGTTTTCAGCGTTGCTTCCTCGTCTTTATCAATCGGGCGAAGCGCCTCTGGTTGCTTATCCACAGTAGAGACGGGCACATTCGCTGATTCTTGTTTCTGGATTTGAGAATTTTCAGGAGCAGGTCTAACT
This sequence comes from Elainellaceae cyanobacterium, assembly GCA_051162585.1. Classification (GTDB taxonomy): domain Bacteria; phylum Cyanobacteriota; class Cyanobacteriia; order CAZCXK01; family CAZCXK01; genus DBGGTD01. The sequence continues at coordinate 2,301 of DBGGTD010000292.1, read as the reverse complement.
GGACGCCCCCACTGAATCAAGAACCAATATAAGATTGGGCAAACGACAAATGGGCCAAACAGCAACAGCGGCGGTATCGGCTCATTTTCGCCGTTTAGCATCACCCAGGTTGTCCAGATGAAGGCTGGCATCATCATCACAAGCCATAAAATCCAGACTGGAGTCCGGGTGATGTTCGCCACACTCCGCCGGACGATAAGATATGTAAATGTTCCTAAAAGGAGCAGCCAAAAAATCGCCATGCTGTGAATCCAGAATTTCAACGCTCCTGGTTTACGCCATCAAATCAATGCTGACTCGATAGACGCCTTACTTCCAGGATACCGCTTTCGATCAGCTTGCCAAATTGCTTGACTCTAAAGCTTTCCACAAAGACATATTGAAAGCTTAGCGTGTTTATAGGTTTAACCCGTGTCAAACCATCAGAGTAACATTCCAAACAAATTGCCCAGAGAAATTCATCAGGATATCTTTGCGTTCCCCCCCAATCGCGACACGATGGGCGCAACGGCCTATCTGATCGTCGAAGAAACCGGAAATATTTTAGTAGATTGTCCGGCTTGGGATGAAACCAATCAGCAATTTCTCATCGCTCAGGGCGGGGTGAGTTGGTTATTTATGACGCATCGTGGAGGCATTGGCAAAGCTCGGGCGGTTCAACAAACCTTGGGATGTCGTCTTCTAATTCAAGAGCAAGAGGCATATTTGCTCCCAAATTTGGAGGTGACAACGTTTCAACATCGGTTTCAGATCAATGAACAGTGCCAAACAATTTGGACTCCCGGTCACTCTCCCGGCTCGTCGTGTCTGTATTGCGATCGCCACGGTGGAATACTGTTTTCAGGTCGTCATCTGCTGCCAGATCGCGACGGAAAGCCAATGCCGCTGAGAGTTGCTAAAACCTTTCACTGGCCTCGCCAAATTCGCAGCGTTCGGCATCTTCTGGAAGAATACAATCCGACTACGTTACAGGCGATTTGCCCAGGAGCCAATACCGGATTCTTGAGGGGGAAGCGTGTAATTGAGCAGGCGTATCAGCAGTTATCTGACCTAAATTTAGACGAATATATGGGTCGCAAACCAGGGCTGTAAGGTTTTTGCAGCATGTCAAGGTTTGGTAACCTCCGGATGGAGGGTGGGCATTCTAGAAATAGTATTCGACTGCAATACTTTATTGGCTGACCTTTACTTGTCCCCCATGTCATTCCCACCGTCTCAATCTATACGTAATTTCTCTATCCACGATATTGATACGTTTTCTCAATCTGCTATCAATCTAAGTTTTGAAAATGCTGTTCTTAAGCTAACGGAATCAGCTATAGAGAGCTTGCCTATCCAGACCTTACACGCTGATGCAGACGCTCATATGGTCGTGAACCAAGAGCAACGATTAAGACTTCATCGTCTTTTGCGGGGTGTTACACAGGTGCGATCGCCCGAAGGGGGATGGCCCGAAACCGTCCCTCAAACTCCAGAGAATTTATTGCCTTATGTAGAGGAAGAAGCGCAAGACCTCTTCAATGTGCTGAAAGCAGACGCAGGCAAGACTCAACCGAGTGACGTAACCGTTCAGACGGCCTTATCTTGGACGCACTGGCATGACTATTTCACGATTCGCCAGTTGGCCCCTTGGCTGCTTTGGTGTGTGGCGAGAGCGTCGTCCGGCATGATGCAGCTTATGGAAGGAATTGTTGCCAGCATTGCCCAATCTGACTATCCTCAGCAAACCGGAATTTTTCGATTAATTGCAGTGTTAGATATCCGCACGCCGACGATAAGCTGTGCCCTTGATTTGGCGACCGGGCGATCGGTTTCATCCTACCTATCAGACGACACCCATATCCAATCCGATGATTGCACGCTTTGCAGGGAGGCGATCGCCATCAATGCTCTTAAACAGCGGATTGAGCACTATCTCCGAGCCACTATTCCTGAAGCAAACGGGCTCATGCATGGAATTGGAGTTGACGTGCTAATCCCCGGAGAATCCTGGCAATCTGGATCGGTGCGCTTTCGACTCGATGTGGAATTTATCGCAGATGCCGACGATATGGCAATCGACCGAATGCTAGAAGCAGAGATCCTCAGCACCATTGCCGAGATCGATCTTGTCGCCTCCAGAGATGCCTATTCAACTCCAGCGCTGCAACCGCTGATTCGACTCTCTAATCAAAACTGGCTTGAACAGTATGCCGCTGCGATTCTCAACCAGCATATTTTGAGCCAATCGACGGTCACGTCTAGCTATACCCGCCTCCGACATCAGTCACCCAATGCGTCACATGATGCCTACCTCGTGGC
>DBGGTD010000291.1:0-9569 GCA_051162585.1 Elainellaceae cyanobacterium | reverse complement strand
TGAGAGGACTTAGCATGAACGTTGCCTCACTATATAAAACGCCCCAGCGTCAATCCTATTACTCCTTATTTATTTAGCCCACAAACTTTAAAAGGACTACATCCATTTCGACAAGATTTTACAATAGCGGTTGAAGCAGTATAGCAATCCCAGATGGGTTGTGAGCGGTAGGGCGCCCGCCCCACCGCTCACACACAATTCACAAGCGATTTAGGACGCTATATTATAATTTCCTATCGCCGGGCGAAACATCTTACAATTTCCAAAGATGTATTGAAATTGAATCTAACTATAATTTATGGCTGTCAAAAAAGGCGATATTGTTCGAGTTGTCCGTGAAAAGCTAGAAAATAGCCTAGAAGCTCAAGCTAGTGATTCTCGATTTCCTCCCTACATCTTCGAATCAAAGGGTGAAATTTTAGATACCAGGGAAGACGACTACATGTTGGTCAAGTTTGGGTTGGTTCCAACCCCTGCGATTTGGCTAAGGGCTGACCAATTAGAGAAGTATGAGTAGAGCTACGCTCCCTCTCCAATTCCCAAACTTGCCTTATGACTGCTTTCCAACATTCGTTTTCTCGCCATTCTCCAAAAGTATCCGTTATTGGTGCTGGAAATGTTGGCAGCACGTTAGCTCAACGAATTGCCGAGAAAAATTTAGCAAACGTCGTCCTTTTAGATGTCGTCACGGGTCGTCCTCAAGGTGTGGCCCTTGATTTGATGGAGGCGCGTGGAATTGAAGGTCACGATCGCCACATCGTTGGCACCGGTGATTATGCCGATACCGCTCATTCAAATGTTGTCGTGGTTACCGCCGGGTTGGCTCGCAAGCCAGGCATGAGCCGGGATGATTTGCTCCAGACCAATGCCCAAATTGTTGCTGAGACGACTCAGAAGGCGATCGCTCAATCACCTAACGCCATCGTCATCATCGTGACAAACCCCCTTGATGTGATGACCTATGTCGCTTGGAAAATCAGCGGTCTACCCACTCGGCAAATCATGGGCATGGCAGGTATTCTCGATTCATCCCGATTTCAGACATTCATCGCGATGGAACTGGGAGTGTCTAGTGCTGATGTAAATGCCATGGTGTTGGGAAGTCACGGAGATTTGATGGTTCCTCTGCCTCGATATTCGACGGTTAACGGCATTCCCATCCCAGATTTAATGGATGCCGCGACTATTGAACGGTTGGTCGAGCGTACCCGACACGGTGGCGCAGAAATTGTTGAATTGATGAAGACGGGAGGAGCCTATTATGCGCCCGCTTCCTCCATTTGCCAGATGGTTAAGTCGATTCTGTTAGATCAATCGAGACTTTTGCCGATTGCATCCTATCTGCAAGGAGAATATGGACTACACGACCTGTTTATTGGCGTGCCTGCTCGCTTAGGATGGACGGGGATTGAAGACATCCTACAATTGAATTTGACTGACGTTGAGCGTGCGAGTCTGCATCGTTCTGCCCAAGTGGTTAGAGACGGTATTCGGAGGGCAATGGAATTGCTCTAAATGGGTGGTGGTGAAACGCCTGTGTCGGCATCTACCTGTAATGCGGGAATCAAAAACTGGACGAGTGTATGCGCGTCAACTCCTAATTCGGTGCGGTGTTGCGCGGCTAATAGCCCTGCCTGGGCATGCCACCACGTTGCAGATTGCACCATTGACTCGATGGGGATGTCGTGCGAGGTTGCTTGAGCCAGAAGCCCGCCTAGTAAGCCGGTTAGGACATCACCACTGCCGCCACGCGCTAGCGCGGGTGTGCTATCTGGATTAAACCAAACAGTGCCTTGGGCATTAGCGATCGCCACTCTTGCGCCTTTCAATAGCACGATTGCGTTGCTTTGTTGCGCCGCTGAGCAGACTGAATCGGTGCGATCGTTTGTATGCTCAGCAATCTTAGGGAATAGGCGTTTAAACTCGCCCGGATGAGGAGTCAAAACGGTTGGAGCCGTGCGAGTTGACAGGGTAGACACTGTGCCCATCTGCGACAAAATATTAAGACCATCTGCATCTAGCACGAGCGGGCGATCGCTCTCTAAGACGCGTTGAACCACAGAGATAGCCGTGGGAGTTAGCCCTGGTCCGCAAGCGATCGCACTATAGGATTCTAGATTGATATCATTGGGGAACTGATCGATGGCTCCATTGTCACGTTCGGGGCAGCCGATGACTAGAGCATCCGGGACTTGAGCTACGACGATGGGTTTCAAATAGTCAGGAACTGCAATTGATAACATGCCAACCCCACTGGCTCGCGCAGCCAGCGACGTCAAAATCGACGCCCCCATATATTGGCGCGAACCGCACACAATCAGCAGATGCCCTTGCCTGTATTTATGTGTGGCTGGATGCCGATGCAGGGGGAGCATGGCGATCGCGCGATCAGGAGTAATACGCTGCAACGATGGCGAATCGCCTATCACTGCATGAATATCGTGGAGCGGTATGCCGAAATCAACCAGCTCAGCGGTGCCGATATGGTCTAGTGCAGGGTCTTGCAAGAAGGCGAGTTTCCAAAGCCCCAGGCACAATGTCTGGTTGGCTCTAATTGCTGTCCCTAACACCTCTCCAGTGTCGGTGTGCAAGCCGGAAGGAATATCAATGCTGACGACCGGAATTGACCATTGGTTAATGTGGGCGATCGCCTCTGCTGCGGCCCCTTCAATGTTGCGAGTCAGCCCAAAGCCAAATAGCCCATCAATGATCACATCGCATGACTGAAGCGATTCGACCGAATCTGCCCAAGCAATGCCCAGCGCTGTGGCATAGCAGGCATGCTGTCCGGTGAGTTCTTTCTGCTTTGAAAAGGGACGATATATTGTGACGTGATACCCGGCAAGGTAGAGTTCACGGGCGACAACGAGCGCATCGCCGCCATTGTGTCCTGGTCCAACGAGTATACCAACCCGAGCAAATCGTGAAACTGGATAGTTCTCCTGAATCCGTCGCACAAGCAACCCTGCGACCTTCTCCATCAGTGCCGCGACGGGCATGCCCGCATCAAAAATTCGAGACTCAATGTCGCCCATCTGGTTTGCAGTAACCACAATGCGCTGGACATAGTTTTGCCGGCTATGGAGACTTGGATGACCGTTTGTAGAACCGTTCATAAGACAGGTAAACGAGGGGTTACACGTTTAACCTTAGCGTCTGGATCTGTCTCCACAACTATCGTTCGTAGTAGACCCGGGAGTTCATTCCAAAATCTCTTAAAAATCGATTCCAACGAGACGCGGCACTGCGATCGACAAACGGCCCAACCAACACATGAGGACCGCGCGGCCGCTCCCGTTCTAGCACAGCGTTTTGCTGAGCGCCCAATAAAATGACTTGTTCTCGAAGCTGGGTCAGATCGTCGCGATCGCCTGGGATAACGAGATAATAGGCATTATCCGGAATTTCAGCCGCATTCCGAATGCCGGGCCCCTGTGAGGCTGCGCTGGAATAGGGATCGTTTAAACTTGGGATTTGCTCAAACTCTAATTCTCTAGCCTGGGTCGCCACAGGTGCCAGGTCAGCAGGCGGCAAGCTTGGCATGGTTGCAAAGTCACTAGAGGAAGAGGAGGCTGCATCGGCTGGCGCAAATGCAACGCTTGAAACGGGTTCAACTTCTGCGCCAATGCCCTGATTAGACAGTTCTATGGCTTTTTGCTCGGCATCGGTTTCTTGCTCAAATAGTCCAACAAGGATTACCCGACGGCCGTTATATTCTTGCAGCAGCGCGTTGGGCTCAACCTGCTTGACCTGTTCAAGCAAGAGTGGACTGTCTCCATTGACATAAACGAGGTAGAGCTGATCGGGTATTCCAGCATCATTAACCTGCAGCGGTTCGGTTTGAGGTGATGACCACGAATCGTTCCCAAACGATGGCGGAGGTGGTAATCCATCGACTAAATCTTGAGCGAGAAGTTGCCGACGATTGACGGGTTCTGCAGATGCAGTTGAAATCGCCACTAGGGAAACTGTCATCGCGATCGCCAGTGACGATGATAGTTTCCCTAGATATGCCAACGCATTTAAGACAAAGTAATGGTAAGCCATCATAGTGATAGGGTGCTGAACACGTTAGACAGACATGAGAGGCAGACAGGGACAAGCGCTTAATTTCAATCATAAACGCTACATATAGCTGAGAAACTCGCCCTAAGCCACTACATTAACAGGCTCGTTCCAGAAACTCCAGAGAGCGATTGAGCATTGAGCCAATAGCCAGTAGACTTGCATCGACAGTACGCAATGCTGTATTTGCCCGTAGATGTTACCCTAGAAAAGCTATCTAGTAAATCGCCTGTGCGTTTTGTTACGACTCTTTACGTAATCAGAGAGCTAGATTGGCGTCGTTAGATCGTGCTTTAAGTCTCTAGATTTTAATTCTCTAGATCATGCAACAAAAGGTTGTCGTTGGGCTTTCCGGTGGAGTCGATAGCTCAGTTGCCGCAGCAAGCCTTCACCATCAAGGATATGACGTTGTCGGGTTAACCCTTTGGCTGATGAAAGGTAAAGGGCAATGTTGTTCTGAGGGCATGGTGGATGCAGCCGCAATCTGTGAACAGCTTGATATTCCTCATCACATCGTTGATAGTCGAGATCTGTTTCAGGCTCAGATTGTCGATTACTTAGTCGGCGGCTACGGGGCTGGGATCACGCCATTGCCCTGTTCACAATGCAATAAAGCGGTGAAGTTTGGTCCCATGCTTCGCTATGCGTCTGATGAGCTGGGCGTTCAGACGATTGCAACAGGTCATTATGCGCGTGTGAGCTATGATGCAGAGCGCGATCGCCACCAGCTTCGTCGAGCTGTAGATGGGCGCAAAGATCAGTCTTATTTTCTTTATGACTTAGACCAAGGTGTGTTAGCTCATGTGCTGTTTCCGTTAGGAGAACAGACAAAAGCGGAAACGCGTAAGCTAGCCGCTCAATTTGGTCTGTTGACCGCCGAGAAACCTGAAAGCCAAGATTTGTGCTTGATTGAATCTCACGGTTCGATGCGAGAGTTTTTAGATCAATACTTAGCCCCCAAACAAGGTGATATTGTCGATATGTCAGGGCGAGTGTTAGGTCAGCACAAGGGTGTTCACCACTACACGATTGGACAGCGAAAAGGGTTGGGCATTGCTGCCCCTAATCCTCTTTATGTGATTGCCATTGATGCAGGTCGTAACCAAGTCGTTGTAGGCGATCGCACGAGCGCAAATCATCCAGAATGTACGGTAAAGCGGGTGAATTGGGTTTCAATGTCTGAACCGGATGCTCCGATTCGAGCTCATGTGCAAATTCGATATCGATCGCCCGCTGTTCCTGCAACAGTTATTCCGCTCAAAACGTCGGGAGATACCGCTCGTGTTCGGGTGATTTTTGACGATCCCCAATTTAGCGTGACTCCAGGGCAAGCAGCCGTCTGGTATCAAGATGATCTTCTCTTAGGCGGTGGGATCATCGAAACTCTAGACACCATAAACTAGTCGTAAAAAAATGATAAATACTGCTTGACAACTTTTGCTCTTGTCCATAGGCGTTCTAGGATAAGAGCGAATGTCACTGAGTATGAACACTTAGCTTGCTTTGCTACAGACGCTCACGTTTAGGAGAGAAACCCTTGAGTCATTATTCAGATTTAATTCCCCCTCATGGTGGGCAGCTTATCAATCGGATTGCTACACCTGATCAGCGCCAAGAATGGCTGTCGATGGCAAATACTCTACCTCGCCTGCAGATGGATACGCGAACCACATCTGATTTGGTCATGATCGCAATTGGTGGGTTTAGCCCCTTGACGGGGTTCATGGAAGAGTCGGATTATGAATCTGTTGTTACAACCATGACATTGGCAAATGGGTTGCCCTGGTCAATTCCAATTACGCTGTCTGTCACTGAAGAAGAGGCAGAGGGTTTAAAGGAAGGCGATCGCATTCGTCTGGATGATCCCAATGGTGAATTTGTAGGAGTTTTAGAACTCACTCAAAAGTACCAATACGATAAGGTAAAGGAAGCAACTCACGTCTATCGCACCGACGAAGCCAAGCACCCTGGCGTAAAAGTGATTTTTGACCAAGGCGCTGTCAATCTTGCCGGTTCGGTTTGGTTACTAGAGCGTTGCGCCCACCTTCAGTTTCCGGCTTACCAGATTGATCCGGCTGAATCTCGTAAAATGTTTCGGGAGAAAGGGTGGAAAACGGTCGTAGGATTTCAGACCCGTAACCCAATTCATCGTGCCCACGAATATATTCAAAAGTGTGCGTTGGAAACAGTTGATGGTTTATTCCTGCACCCACTTGTGGGAGCCACAAAAAGTGACGACATTCCCGCAGATGTGCGTATGCGCTGTTATGAGATTATGGTAGATAAGTATTTCCCGAAAGACCGGGTTATTCTAGCTATTAATCCAGCAGCAATGCGTTACGCTGGTCCACGAGAGGCAATTTTTCATGCACTCGTTCGCAAGAATTATGGCTGTACCCACTTTATCGTGGGACGCGATCACGCTGGCGTAGGGGATTACTATGGTACGTATGATGCTCAGCATATCTTCGATGAATTTGATCCCGATGCGCTTGGAATCATGCCGATGAGATTTGAGCATGCATTTTATTGCACTCGTACTCAGTCAATGGCAACCACTAAGACGAGTCCGAGCGCACCTGAGGAAAGAATTCATCTGTCTGGTACTAAGGTGCGTGAGATGTTGCGGAGAGGAGAGCTTCCTCCTCAACAATTCTCCCGTCCTGAGGTGGCAGCAGAGCTGGCAAGGGCAATGAAGGTTAAGGTGGAGGCATAACGATTCGGTGGGATTGAAGCGACGAGCCTTTTTGCAGCAGACGGCTCTAGCGCTGACTGCGTTAGGAGTCAGTCAGGCATCCTTGTCTTTATTTGCTAGTCAATATCAACAGGCTCTCGCTCAACCCACTCGCCGGAAGCTTGCGCTGTTGGTCGGGATAAATCAGTACCCAGAAGAGGTTTGTGACTTTGTTCCAAGCCGGGGATCGGCTTTAAACGGATGCATCACCGATATTGAGCTTCAAAAAGAGTTGTTGATTCATCGGTTTGGTTTCCAGTCAGATGATGTTTTAGTCCTGACTGACCAGCAAGCCACTCGGCAGGCAATTGAAACGGCATTTATGTCTCATTTGGTCGAGCAGGCGCGGTCTGGAGATGTAGTTGTATTTCACTTTAGCGGGCTGGGGAGCCGCGTGAAGATCAGCTCGCCGACAGATTCGGTGCATAATACCTTGGTTCCGGTTGATGGTGTGCTTCCGACCGAAGATGATCCGCTCATTCATGACATCTTCGAAGAGACCCTAGCGCTACTTCTGCGATCGCTTAAAACCGACTTAGTCACGACGATTCTTGACATTAGCTACGTTGAACCTCAGCAAACCCTACTCGGTAATCTAAGGGTGCGATCGCGTCCCAACGCTCCGAGCGGTCAACAAGCGATTCAGCCCGAGCAAGCATTCCAAGATCAGTTGCTGAGTCGCGTCAATGTGTCTCGCGGACAACTCAACGCCCAACTAAAATCAGGTCAGTTGCCAGGGCTGCTGATGACGGCAACCGGGCCGAGGCAGATCGCAGCCGAAGCCCAATGGAACGGGTTTAGTGCGGGATTGTTTACTTACGCCCTGACTCAGCAGCTCTGGTGGTCGACTCCAGCGACATCACTGCGCTTTAGCCTTAATCAGGCAGGCGGCATGGTAGAACAACTGGTCGGAAATGAACAGCAACCTCGATTAGAAGGGCTGAAGGCAGATGATCCGTCTCTATCTCCCTATTTTGTGGACCCCAAGACATCTATGGGAGCCGATGGTGTCGTTCGATCAGTAGAATCTGATGGTAAAACCTTTCAGCTTTGGTTGGGCGGTCTTCCGGCTTCTGTGATTGAAAACTATGGGAATAATTCTGTTCTATCGCTCCATAAAGTCGGGCTAATTCGGATCAAGCCAGACGCAGAATTGCCTTCAAAGATGGACTCTGGAGATGAAGATGAGGCACCGCCAAGTGCTGCGATCGCCGATGATGCAGAATCAGCGGAGGGGCGATCGCCTACAGATTCATCTCCGGATTCGTCTACAGATTTGGCTGAGCAGCAATCCTCATCCGAGCCAGACGGGCGGTCTTTGCAGATTCGATCACGGGAAGGGCTGTTGATTAAAGCTCGTTTATGCTGCAACGATGCCGTAGATTCATCAAAATCTGTCGAAGCGGGGCTGCTCGTTCGAGAATCAATGAGAGTCTTGCCGCGTAACATTAGTTTGATTGTGGCACTAGATTCTAGCCTAGAGCGCATTGAACGGGTTGATGCAACGAGCGCTCTGTCGGCCATTCCACGAGTATCGTCTGTTGTTGCGGGCGAACAACCTGCTGACTGCCTGTTTGGAAAGATTCAAGCCATTACCCCCACGTTGGCCGCATCGTTTCCGGACGGCATGCCGCAGAGCAATCTATTTTCTCAGACCATGAACACTCAAAGTTCATCTCAAAATGATGGACAGTATGGGCTGTTTTACTTGAGTCGAGCTGCTATTCCTAACACATTGGTGGAATCAGAAGAAGCCGTTAAAACTGCTATCAATCGTTTAACGCCTCAGTTGCGAACTCTTTTAGCTCGCAAGCTACTCCGGCTGACGACCAATGAGGGGTCATCTCGCCTAGGAGTCCGAGCGACGTTAGAAATGGTGTCGCCTCAAGAGCGAATCATTATGCAGCGGGAGACGATTCGAGCCCCATGGGAGCCACCAGAAAATCGGCTTGCGTCTCTGTTTATTGGAGAAGGGGCCGTCCCCACATTGCCTGTTAATAGCCGGATTCAATATCGACTTCAAAACTACAGCGATCGCCCCATCTATTGCACATTTATCGGGCTTGATAGCAACGGCAACGCGATCGCAGTCTATCCAGCCTTAGGAAATAGCGGAGGCGCGTCTGACACGCAAGCTAATCTGGGAGACAGCGTGATTGAACCTGGGGAAATCTTATTGGTTCCGCAAGCATCTGCCGCATCTGAGTGGGTCGTTAACGGTTCAAAAGGATTAGCAGAAACATTTATTTTGTTTAGCCGTTCTCCTCTTTCTCTCACGGCGACTGCCCTAGCCGACGAAATCCGACCTGTCGGCAACGTGCGCCGTCCTAGCATTCTCGCGAATCCGTTAAAGATTGTGCAAACAATTTTGCAAGATTTGCACCGTGCCAGTATCCGTAATCGACCCCAACTTGAGATTCCTGCCGATTCCTACGCATTAGATGTGAATACGTGGGCAAGCATGAATTTTGTCTATCGAGTTATGGAATCGTAGGAATAGCAACGCCCTACGCCCGGAATAGGCGTTTCCAATTTTCGATGAGTGGGTAGACCTCAACACTGCCTTCGTGGGGGAACGCAGCTAAGAATTCTTTATCGGTCGATGGGCTGTAGGGGCCTTCCTTCATTTCCAGCATCACCGTATCTGGTGCCAGAGCAATCAACGTATGATACGTGCCTTCTGCAAGCTCAATCCCCCGAACTGAGCCTTGAGCGCTCAATCGTTCGGCATACTCGATATGCCCAGACGCATTAAAAATCAGAATGCCAA
>DBGGTD010000290.1:0-2332 GCA_051162585.1 Elainellaceae cyanobacterium | reverse complement strand
GTCCTGCGAGTCTTAAGGTTGAGGGTGCAGCTATTTTTTGATGCGAGTTAATCTGAACCTATCAGTCGGCTTACAAATATAAATCGATCGTGAATTGATGGGCGATCGCGTTGGTGTCTATACTAAGTCATAATTTATTAAAGAAATTTCAACGGTGTTGAATGATGGTGTACGGAGCGTCTGCTCGTGCGAGGACACTGGCAGATACTTTAGGCTATTGATCTTAAATCAACCTAATTGAGTAATTGATCAACATATTGGACGCGTCTATGGCACTTATTACGACTGGAAAACCATTCATCCGCGATCTAGAGCAGGTCGGGGCGCTCGGCATTTATATTCCGCTCGAAGGGGGGCATGAAGGTCGATACCAGCGTCGCTTGAGGGCAACAGGATACGAAGTCCTGCATATTACGGCTCGAGGATTGGGCGATTTGTCGGCGTATCTTTTAGACGTGCATGGGGTGCGCCCTGCCCATCTAGGCAAGAAGGATATTGGGCGAGGGGCAGCCGTTGGGTATCGATATTATGTGCCGCCTTTGGCTAAGTACCAGCTTGAGCAATTATCATCTCAGTCGAAGGGGTTGGTGATTTGGCTACTTGAAGGCATGATTCTTTCTCGCCAAGAGCTAGAGTTTCTCGTTGCATTACCTCAGGCAGAACCCAAGCTTAAGGTTGTCATTGAGATGGGTGGCGATCGCCAGTTTCGCTGGACACCTCTGCAAACTATTTTGTCTGCTGCTTAATCAATCTCGACGAGCCCAATTTTTTGCTCAGTATGTTGAGAAATAAAAAACACTCACCTGAGTCAGTTTCATTACTAGATTCAGAGTCTCGTTTTAGTCTGAGTCACTACATGTGGGATCACTGTTTGGAACTACATTTTATGCATTTGAGGATTTTCTAGTTTGTAGTAGACTAATGGGCAAATCGGACTAACCATTTCCGAATTAACCTATTAGTATGTAAGGGTGATTACCTTGTACCGTCCCTTACGTTCCCTAAGGGAGGGCAACTGGTTCAAACTGATTTGCGGAGCCAGCTTCCAACACCTCCCTGCGATTCGAAACCTTGCGTTAGCATATGCCCTGGCGGGGGCTGATTGTATAGATGTGGCAGCAGACCCGGCGGTGGTTGCTGCTGCTCTAGAGGGGATTCAGTCTGCTAAGAGCCTCTTGGGTGACGCTCGGATTCGGGGGTTTGGGGCTGCCAAGCTGCCATGGGTGATGGTGAGTCTTAATGATGGCGAAGATCCTCATTTTCGGAAGGCCAAATTTGACGCTACAGCTTGTCCTTCGGACTGTCGCCGTCCCTGCGAATTAATTTGCCCAGCGCAAGCCATTGTTTTGGACTCGCACAGTGGGTATTTGTCGGGTGGAGTCTTGAGCGATCGCTGTTATGGATGCGGTCGCTGTTTGCCTGTTTGCCCAATTCAACATATTCAAACCCAGTCCTACATAACGCCTCCAGCTACACTGATGCCGTTGATGCTAGCAGGCGTTGATGCTGTTGAGATTCATACTCAGATAGGGCGATTTGATGCATTTAGGCAGGTTTGGGATGCGATCGCCCCCTTTTCTCATCAACTCAAACTGGTTGCGATTAGCTGTCAAGACGGAGATGGGCTGATCGACTATCTCGGGGCGCTTTGTGATGTCGTATCCCCGTTGCCTTGTCCCCTCATTTGGCAAACCGACGGTAGACCTATGAGTGGTGATATTGGCGATGGGACAACCCATGCAGCCATTCGCCTTAGCCAAAAAGTTTTAGACGCGGGGTTGCCTGGATATGTTCAACTGGCTGGAGGAACCAATCACCACACCGTCCCCAAGTTGAAACAGCTCGGCATGCTGAATCTCGGTGGTAGAAACGTTGGGTCATCCTGGCGATCGCTCGAATCCGCACACCATTCATTGAGGCCGATTGATAACCAGACTGAGACTGTTTCGCCACTCTCCTACCTGTCTCAAGACGAGAGCAAATCTGATAATTCCTCCCAACAAATTTCTGGAGTGGCATACGGCAGTTTTGCCCGGGCTTTATTATCCCCTGTTTTAGAAAAATTAGAGAAAATGAGTACTAACGTCCTAGATTGTTCTCGTTCACCAATTGCTACCCCCGTGTCAACTGTTCCATCACTACGTGACTCAATGCATCTAACCCCGTTGTCGTCGCCGATGCATCTGGAAGCCTTTCCAGATTTGTTATGGCAGGCCGTTTCGCTTGCAGATTCTCTAACATCTCAACTCAAATCGCCCATGACACCCAGGACAGACGAACTCCAATAGTTTTTATTCGTGTCACGTCAGAGGATGAGTTCAACCCATCTGAC
>DBGGTD010000289.1:0-12439 GCA_051162585.1 Elainellaceae cyanobacterium | reverse complement strand
CCGCATTGCCAATCGACTCTTGAAACGAGTACGCGATTATGTCGAGGTCAAAGCGCCCGGCGATATTACAAAGTGGGTTGCGGCAGAGGCACTAGAGCTGTTTAATGTCGACCCGGTTGGCTTAGACTGGACAGATCGCCGCATGCTGACCGTCATGATTGAAAGTTTTGGTGGCGGTCCGGTGGGGGTTGATACCCTTGCTGCTGCTACGGGCGAAGATGCTCAAACGATTGAAGAGGTCTATGAACCGTACCTGATGCAAATCGGCTACCTGCATCGCACCCCACGCGGACGCATCGCTACGGCCTCAGCATGGCAGCATTTGGGCTATCAGCCGCCCGATAGCCAGCTTTCGCTGCTATCGTGATCGCATCATGCCATGATGATTAAAGATGAAATGCGATCGCCATCTTCTTCATAGTCATGCTGAACGTCATGCTAAAAGTTTTTCTCGCCTGCCTCTTAATTCTCACGATGGTGTTTGGGATTGGGTTTGGCACCTGCATCCCTGCTAGTGCTCAGTCTCTACCCGATTCAGACCTGAGTTCAGCATCGGTTGATGATTTACGCACTCAGGTCTTTAAGGCAACGAATCAGGGCGACTTTGTCAATGCTGAGAAATACTGGAGCGAACTCATTGAGCGCATGCCCGAGAACCCTGCCCTGTGGAGCAATCGCGGCAATTCTAGAGTCAGCCAAAACAAGCTAGAAGCAGCGATCTCAGACTATAACCAAGCCATTGAACTCGCGCCTAATGCGCCTGACCCCTATCTCAATCGTGGCACTGCCCTCGAAGGCTTGGGAAAATGGGAAGCGGCGATCGCAGACTATAACCGCGTATTAGAACTCGACCCGCAAGACCCCGCTGCTTACAACAACCGAGGCAATGCCAAAGCCGGAATGGGGGAATGGGAACAGGCAGTCGAAGACTATCGCAAAGCCACCGAAATTGTTCCAGACTATGCCTTTGCCTATGCCAACTATGCGCTAGCGCTCTATCAAATTGGTAACACTGACGAAGCCATTCAGCAAATGCGAACGCTAGTACGAAAATATCCGAAGTTTGCCGATATGCGAGCCGCGTTGACAGCAGCACTGTGGGCGAATGGGCAATCAGGAGAAGCCGAAAGCAACTGGTTTTCTGTCGTTGGGCTAGACACTCGATATAAAGATTTAGACTGGGTGGAAAATATTCGTCGCTGGCCCCCCTCAATGGTGGATGCCTTAGGTCAATTTCTAAATTTACGGTAATCGCTGTGCAGCGTTCTCACCAGCCCCGAGCTTATGATGCAGTCTTGGGTGGAAAATCCATTGCTCCCAAGAGTGGCGCAGTATTGGGCGGGCTCGACGGCGTTCGGCATCGGCTAGCCAGTGACGTGGTTGAGCATCGCATCGCAGCCCTTCAACACCTACAAACCTATGGTGATGCTGCGCTAGAGCTGATCATTCAGGCGCTGAGCGATCGATCATTGGATGTTCAAAAGGTGGCGTTTACCCTGCTGCGATCGCACCCCTCGCCCGACGCTCAATCCGCTATTTCCCATTACGATGCGTACCAACTGTTTGAATGCCTCGACACATTAACCGGCCATGCCGGAGGCGTTACGGCGGTTGCGATTAGCCCCAACGGTCAGCTTGCCGCTAGCGCAGGCAGAGATGCTACCCTCCGCATTTGGGATTTGAACTATCGCGAAGAAAGGTTCACCATTCCCGAACCGTCGTTTATTTATGCGATGGCAATCCAACCTGATGACCGCACCATCACCGCGAAGACCTCAATGCAAACCATCAAGGCGTGGGACTTAAAAACCGAAAACTCAATCGATCCAGACGACGTGCGATCGCGCACGATTTCATCTGTCACAATCAGTGGCAATCATCACCAAACCCACAAACATCTCATTAGCGGCAGCCAAAACACCGTTCGCATCTGGAATTTGCATATTGGCAAAGAAGTTCGCGTCTTGCGAGGACATACTAGCTTAGTAACTGCTGTGGCTGCCAATCCTGATCATCGTCTCATCATCAGCGGCAGCGAAGACCGGACAGTAAGAATTTGGGGAATATAGCTTTACGCTCTCACGTTAGGACGTTAAACGTGTGGTGAGCCCCCGCGCCGCGGGGGCTCACCACACAAACCTAAGTCCGTAGGACGATAGATGTTTAGTTAGGGCTTAGAGATAATTTGTTACTCCTACGCAAGCTCTGGGAATTCTACGAATAGCCAACTTAATCAGCTATTCGTTTTGAATTTACATAGCCTTACGCTCTTGCGGGAGGACGTCGAATACGTATAGAACCACTGCTGAACACTGATTTTATAGCCGTATGCTCTCGCGTTAGGACGTTAAACGTGTGGTGAGCCCCCCGTGCTGCGGGGGCTCACCACACAAACCTGAGTCCGTAGGACTATACACGCAAATCCAAGGCTGTAGGGCTATATAACTGGTTCCGATAGATCCATGGGGGATGATTATGCTTACATCCCAAGTTTGCTAGTGCGTATTGGTGTTTATTTTGACATAGATTTTTTGCCGAAGCAGGAATTTTCAGGGTTACATGTATGCAAACCTCCGATTTGTCCAAAACAAACGAGCAGTATCATCGCCTCCAGTCTGCAAGCCGATCTAACGCAGGATTCACTCTTCTTGAAATGATGCTTGTTACGGTCATTATGGGAATTCTTGCAACGATCGCCGTTCCGAGTTGGTTAACATTTTGGAATGTTCGCAATCTCAACGTCGCTCAAGACAGCATCTATTTTGCGATGAGGGATGCTCAGAGCGAGGCAAAACAGCACGGCACTGATTGGCAAGTCAGCGTTCAGGATATTGCCGGAACTGTCCAATGGTCGACTCATCAGGCCGATATACTACCCACTCAAATTTACTGGAACACACTCCCCCCTGGAGTGCGAATCGACTTGGGTGAAACAACGCTTGCGCGTTCTGGTAGTGTCTATCGAGTCCAATTTAGCCACAAAGGGCATGTTAATGGGCAACTCGGACGCCTGACGCTCACGACTGACGTGCATCGAGCCTCGAAGCGGTGTGTGGTTGTTTCCACATTGCTGGGCGGAATGCGTAAAGCTCATGAACAAGCAAGGCCTCAAAATGGCCGATATTGCTACTAAGTACCTCGGCACAATTAAAACCCAAATTCAAAACCGGATTCTATGGTTAATTGTGACCACCGACTTAGTGTGGTGAATGTGTTAGCTAGCGCTCTATGAATGGCCTTTTCAAGATTGCCCCATAATAAAATCAGTTCCAGCAAGAGGCACGCGTGCCATCGCAGATGCTTCAAGAGTGAGCGCCACCAAATCTTCCTTCTCGAGATTGTGCAGATCAGAATTACCGCAGGCTCGGGCTAGGCTTTGCGCTTCCATTACCATTGCCTGAATATAATTGGCGACTTGCGTGGCTGCTTCTTCAATAGGCAGTCGCTCCATTAACTCGTCATCTTGAGTTGCGATGCCCACCGGACAGCGGCCTGTGTGACAGTGGTGGCAATGATACGGCTCAGTTCCGAGCGTGTGGTAGTCTTCAACATAAATGGGCTTGTTGCAGCCCATCGCAATCAGGCTAGCAGTGCCAATACTAACTGCATCAGCGCCTAACGCGATGGCTTTGGCAACATCTGGACCGGAGCGAATGCCGCCCGAAATAACAAGTTGAACCTCGCCATATACTCCAATTTCTTTGAGCGCATCAACAGCTTGTACGACGGCAGGAAGAGTTGGAATACCAGAATGCTCTTGAAAAATGCTCTGGGTTGCAGCAGTGCCCCCTTCCATGCCGTCTAAAACAATTACATCAGCACCTGCTTTAACGGCTAGTTTTATATCGTCTTTAACCCGAGTGGCTCCCATTTTGATGTAAATAGGAATTTCCCAGTTGGTCGCTTCTCGCAGTTCTTCAATTTTGATGCGGAGATCATCAGGACCAATCCAGTCGGGGTGGCGAGAGGGCGATCGCTGGTCAACCCCTTCAGGCAGGGTTCGCATTCCGGCGACAACTTTGTTGACTTTTTGTCCGAGCAATAGACCACCTCCACCAGGTTTTGCGCCTTGCCCGACGACAATCTCAATTGCATCCGCCTGCTTTACATCATTCGGGTTAAAGCCATAACGAGACGGCAGACACTGATAAACCAGCTTCTGAGAGGCGACCCGTTCGTCATCGAGCATGCCACCGTCGCCTGTGGTGGTCGATGTTCCTAACCACGTAGCAGCCCGACCTAGAGCAATTTTGGCATTGCGAGAGAGCGCCCCAAAACTCATTCCGGCGATCGTGATGGGAATATCTAGTTCCATCGGGCGTTTCGCATACCGAGTTCCTAGATATGTCTTGGTATTGCATTTCTCCCGGTATCCTTCGAGGGGAAAGCGAGTTAAGGATGCGGTCAGAAATACTAAATCATCAAACCGTGGGACATTGCGAAAGGCACCAAATCCGCGAATCATGTAGCGCCCAAGGTTAGCTCTCTCCTGAATTGCTTGAATGACATCAGGAGTGAAGGTATTGCTGGTGTTGAGTATGCGATTGTCCATGGGAGAGAGGATGAAGTTGACGGTGTAGGACTGGGGTTTAGATGTTGCGGGTGGCGATCGCGCTGCTTGCTATTTAGCAGTCAGCAGTTAGGCTTTTGTAGGATGGGTTAGCGCAGCGTAATCCGTGCTGTTTAGGGATCCTAGCCTGTCCATCAATAACCCAATAAATTGGCTTGGGCACGCCTCTAGTAAGCGTCTTTCCATTTGCTAAAATCCTTTGCCTTGAAGTGATATAGCTCTTGAGCGCAGACAATTTTCTTAAAGGCATAGTCATTCACGCTCATTCCAAGGGGAGTCAGTTCTTGCTGAAGCATTTGCCAATCGGCATCATTCATTGGCTCATACCGGGCATCAGCTCCCAAAGAACTGACTTTCCCTCCAACAAAAATCTCGCCATCATAGATAGAATCGCCCAGGTTTGAACCACTATTGCCGCAGATAATTAACCGGCCTTGCTGCATCATGAATGCGCTGCTGTGCCCGACGTTGCCTTTGACGACGACGGTTGCTCCTTTGAGAGAAATCGCGGTGCGGGGGCCTGCATTCCCTAAGATACAGATTTTGCCACCATGTGCGGAGGCGGCTGCATTAGCCGATGCGTTGCCGTGAACGATAATCTGACCTGACATTAGGTTTTCCCCCAATGACCATCCACACATCCCATCAATGTGGATGGTGGGGCCATCGCTTAAGCCACCACAGTAGTATCCAACAGGACCATGAAACGTGAGATGAATAGGATAGTCTAGACCGACTGCTAGATTATGCTGTCCGGCGGGATTAATCAGATCGATGGTATTAATCCCTTCAGCAGCCAATGCCTTCAACTGCTGATTAATTTGACGGGTCGTCAACTCAGAACAGTCGACGACTGCCTTTGAAAGCATCACGTCTGCCATAGACTAACTCCTGCTGGTTGAAAGTTGGAGTTCTCGCTGATTCGCTGACACTGACCAAACATTGATCTCTCCAGCATCGGGTTCACGAATGCTGGCGTTCTTATCAAACTGATTTAGTGCCATTAACGCTCGGTATTCGGAGGCGATCGCCACCATGTGGTCAGTTCCGTAAATCACTGCAGGTTTTGCAGCAAACTTGTCACGGACTAGCCCTACTTTATCGGGGGTTGCCACCAAGAAGGTATAGGTACCATCCACATCGCTCAAAAACTTCTCTAGAGCGTCTTCTAGAGATTTGCCCTGCAGAAGCTGATAGTGAATGTAATGGGCGATCGCTTCTGAGTCATTATCAGTCTCAAATATGATCCCAGCTCGCTCTAGCTGAAATCGGAGTCGATAGTAATTTGAGATTTGACCATTATGAACAACAGAAAGGTCGTAACTTGCTGTGAACGGATGACAATGATCTAGATCAACAATAGATTCAGTTGCCATGCGAGTATGAGCAATTCCATGGCTGCCAGCGAATGAACTGAGGTCATCCTGAAGCATCAACGCTTCGACACCGCTAATGCCCTTATAAATTTCCAGCTTTTGACCAATGCTCATGAAGTGAATATCAGGGAAATGCTGATGAAGCTGGCGTTTGAATGCCCCGAGGTCAAAGGTCACTCCGTCTGCCAAATCAAGAACGATGCGTTGCCCTTCAGCTAACGGCTCAGAGACGCACGATTGAGCATATTGACTCAACCACTGCGTCAAGTTAGACCACTGCCCATTTCCTTGAAGCAGCATCTTGAGCTGAGCAGGGTTAACGTCTCGACCATAGAAAGCAATGCCACTTGAGTCAGGGCCTCGACTTTCTAGAGGATGAATTAGCGAAAATAAATCTGAGCCGAGATGCTGATAATCGGCTGGGTTACGGTAAATGACTCCTGCAATGCCGCACAAAGCTAGACTCCCAATGGATTAGTTAGAACAATGGATCAACACAGATAAAGACGATGCAATTCTAGAAAGATAGAGGGGAATAGGCAGCCCGCTCATCTAGTGTCATGAGTATCTAGGTCTTAGACGCTGCCTACTCCCCCAACCAACATGCTCTAGAAACGTGGAACGTCTCAACTCGTTATAACAAGTGCGAGCATCTGAGATTGTGTATCTTATAACGTTTTATGAGCTACTAGGACGCACTCAATAAACAGGGTGGCTTTACTGAGGCTGATTCAAAAACCGACTTGCCATGGAAATAGTATCGCCTAGATCCACATCGCCATCGCCATCTGAATCTAAGAATGCGTTTAAGACAGAGTTTGATTGTCCGGCTTGAGCCTGAACGCCCCGATTACTCGCGCCAGTTTTGAGCAAATTAAGCGCAAGAGGGACCAAAATCGGTAGCATCGACTGGATCGTTCCGGTGTTTAGTCCGGTTTGCTGAGACGCGTCTTCGGCTAGTTGCTGCTGCTGCTGCGGGGTAAATAGCGCTTGAAGAGCGGCTGCGTTGGGGCTCGTGCCACCAAACTGGTCTACAACAGCTTGAGCTTTCTCTCGACCTTCCGTCGATTGTTGCTGCTGCAACGCAGAGCGGACATATCGACCAACTACGGAGACAACGGTTTGAGTCGTTGAGGGATCTACTCCTTGACTGCGAGCAAGGTGTTGAACGGTTCCCAAGATGCCGCTAAGCTGTTGAGTACTGGCTTGTTGATTAGGGTTACTGAGCGCTCCCACCACTTGATCAAAAAGTCCCATAATAATCAAAGATTCCTACTTAATTTAAATTGCAAGACACTCTGATTATCAGGGCGATCGCCACCGAATCGTTTAATCATTAAGAGTATTTTTTCTTTCAGATCAACATTGGGTATTAGCAGGGTTTAAATTAGCGAAGTTCAAGAATCTGCGCCGTAACGGCGAGACTCTCTTCATACAGCGCTTCCCGTCCCCACCGTTGAAGCTGTTGACTCATCAATGCTTCGGCTCGCTGGTCAGAGAGAGCTGTAACCTGCTCCGTTCTACACGCTTGGGCAGTTCCACCGGCTTCCATGCGCATACAGCCCGTTGTTTCAGAACATAAAATGGTGCAGCAATTTGCGTCAAGATTGGTAGACGAGAGCCGCAAGCCAACTAAATCGCCCAAGATTTCTCCCCAATCGGCAGTCGGAATAGCTGCCAACTCAGCTTCTACCTTGCGCTTGTTTGGCCCCTCAAATGTCACGTACTTCAAATCATAATCGCCGCCTGTCATCTTATAGCTGATTGGCTTCCAACCTAAGCGACTCGCAATCCAGCCGAGGAACAGCAACGCTTGCGCAGAATTACCTTTCTCATAATCGATGGAAATTTGGTCAACTTCGACTAGAGCAGCTCGTCTCTCAGGAGGATCGAATGCGGCGGCGGTTAACTCTTGCCACGATGAGAGACGATGCCAGTTTAGGTCAGCTACAAACGTTCCGGAATCGAGCAGAGTCTGAATTTTCACAAGTTCAGACTCTGCATCGCTAAAAAAGCTAGAGTCAACGATGATGCAATTACACGACTTGGCGAGCCGCTTAAAGAGATCTTGCTCGGGATTAGGGGTCGCTTTCCACCACACAAATCTAGGCAGATCTGGAATCATCAGCGACTCAACAAGGTCGCTTACTCGCTCTAATGCCTCTTTGGTTCCTTTCAACGTAATATATTCGCAGCAAATGAGATTACTGCCCCCAGTGGTTTGGATAGGGCAATATGCCGACACTTGAGCCGTTACACCCGTATCCTCGCCGAGAACCGGGCAAAGTGTAATAATTCGGCAAGGGTTTTGAGCGGCGATTGCATCACTAACGCTAAATCCGCGCCCATCCGCATTCGAAACCTCAATCCGATCGAGCGGTTGCTTGCTGACCTCTTCCCGCAAAATTGCTAGGGTGTGTGAGTCAACTCGACCTGTTACCCTCAACCCGTAGGCAGTCTGGGCTTCTCGTACTGCTGCTTTTGTCTTAGGACCATGCACTCCGTCAATCGGTCCATCATAAAATCCGAGAGTTGCCAAAAGCTGCTGAAATTCTTCTGGCTCATAGACAACCATGCTAAACGTTGCCGCACGGGTTGCAGCCGGTGCAGCCTTGCCGCCATTCTGGGTATGCCAGATATTGCTAAGTTCGGCTTCAATCTCATCGAGTGAGATGTCTTTGGGTTTTTGGAGGGTAACAAGTGGAGTGGTCATAAGTTAGTCGCTAGTCAATCATCGTTAACAGAGACTCAGGCAAATCAGTCGGGGGATATTCAGTCGAGGACTATATGGAACAGAGCTGCAATATGGATGTGGACACCTCTACACCCTAACTCTACTCCCAGGTTCTTACAATCTACGCCAACGGCGATCATCACGGTTCAATAACAGTTCGGACTCAACAGGTCCCCACGTTCCTGCTTCATAAAGCGGAATAGACTCTGGAGGCGCTGGAGCATCCCATACTTGCAGGAGAGGAGTCAGAAGCCGCCATGACTCTTCAACCTCATCTCCGCGAGTAAAGAGAGTTTGATCGCCCAGCATACAATCTACAAGTAAACGACTGTATGCATCTGTATTCGCTTGACCAAACGCTGTATCGTATCGAAAATCCATGTCAACTGAGCGGGTTCGCAGCGAATTACCAGGTGTCTTGACTTCAAAGCGCAAGGAAATGCCTTCATCTGGCTGAATCCGCATCGCAAGCACATTTTGATTAACCTGTTTTGCGGCAGATTGAAACATAATATAAGGCACTTCATGAAAGTGAATTGAAATTTCTGTGACCTTCTTGGGCATCCGCTTACCCGTTCTGAGATAAAAAGGAACACCTTTCCATCGCCAATTATCGATGAACAGTTTCAATCCGGCATATGTCGGCGTTGTCGATCCGTCCTCAGCGCCTTTTTCCTCTCGATAGGCTGGAACTGATTTTCCTCTCATCCAGCCTTGAGTATATTGACCTCGAACTGCCGATAAGTGGAGGTCTTCTAAATCAGCCAGGTGAGTTGCCTGAAGAACTTTGACCTTTTCATTGCGGATACTGTCTGCGCCAAGGGAGTTAGGAGGCTCCATCGCAACCAAGCAAAATAGCTGCATCAGGTGATTTTGCACCATATCACGTAGCGCGCCAGCCGTTTCGTAATACCCGGCTCTTCCTTCTAGGCCAACCGTCTCGGCAACGGTAATCTGGACATGGTCAACAAATTGTCGATTCCAAAGCGGTTCAAAAATTGCGTTTGCGAAGCGAAAGACCAAAAGATTTTGAACCGTCTCTTTGCCCAAATAGTGGTCAATACGATAAACCTGCTCTTCTGGGCAGACGCGTTGAACCACTTGATTGAGAAGTTGAGCAGAGCTTAGGTCACGCCCAAAAGGCTTTTCAATGACAAGACGCTGTTTGCTAGAGTCGGTCAGCATCCCGGCATCACCGAGCTGCTGAGCCGCTTCCGAAAAAAACCGAGGCGCAACTGACAGATAAAAGACGCGATTGCCGCGAGTTCCTCGCTGACTGTCTAACTCGCTTAAAAATGTCTTGAGCTTCTGATAGCTTTCAGACTTATCAATATCACCAGAACAGTAAAATAAGCCCTTAGCAAAATCTTTCCAGAGCTCTTCAGAGCCGAGCCCACCCCCAAATTCTTCAACTCCTTCTCGCATGTGGTCACGAAAATAGTCATGGCTCCAATCTCGGCGAGACACGCCAACAATGGTCAACTCTGGAGGAAGCCGACGCTCACGGCGCATCTGATATAGAGCCGGGACTAATTTCCGTTGGGTAAGATCGCCAGATGCCCCGAAGATTACTAGAATTTGGGGCTCTGGAATGCGATCTTGTTGGAGTCCAACTCGAAGGGGGTTTTCAAGAAGAGTCACCATGGGCGCTGAAAATAAAGTTAAAGAACATTAAGAGAACAAAGTTTCAGCGGATTAAGAACCGCATCGTCGTCAGATCCAAATCGGTAGTAGATTTAAATCGGTCTAACACATGTTTTCTGACTCAAGTGGATGAGATAGGAAGTCCAGATTTTTCTTGATTCTGACGAGCGCGTTCTTGAATAAATGATTCGACTAGGGCAACATCTTCGTGACTGCCAATGACTAGAGGCGTGCGATCGTGGAGCTGCTCGGGGATCACATCCATAATATCTTGCATGCCGGTGCTTGCCCGACCGCCTGCCTGTTCGACAAGATAGGCTAGAGGGGCAGATTCATAGAGCAATCGCAGTTTTCCTTCTGGTTTCTTAACCGTACCGGGATAAATAAATACGCCACCTTGAAACAGCGTACGGTGGAAATCACCTACTAATGCGCCACTGTAGCGAGCCGAATACCCTTCATGCCGATGAACGTAACGAGTATAATCGCGAATGGATTCATCCCACTGCCAGAAATTTCCCTCGTTGACGCTGTAGATAGGGCCATGGGCTGGGATTTTAATATTTTCGTGAGAGAGAATAAACTCGCCTAAACTGGGGTCTAGGTTAAATGCGTGGACTCCTTTTCCGATGGAATATACCAGCATCGTGCTTGGGCCGTAAAGAACGTACCCTGCTGCAATTTGTGTCTGGCCGCTTTGAAGAAGGTCGTTTGCATTCCCATCCAAGTCCTCTCCTTCTTGTCTGCGGATTGCAAAAATTGAGCCGACATTCAGATTAATGTCAACATTCGATGACCCATCAATCGGATCATAAAGCAGAGTATATCGACCGACCGGACAATTTTCTGGAATGTAGTATGGCTTCTCCATCTCCTCCGAAGCGAGGCGGCAAACTAATCCGCTTTGCTCAAACACCGAGATAAAGACTTGATTGGCATAAACATCCATCTTTTTGACGGATTCGCCTTGCACATTGGTGTTGCCTGTAAATCCAAGTGCATTTTCGACAAGCCCGGCCCTACTTAGACGACGAGCAATTAGCTTGGCCGCTAATGCAATTCGATTCATTAAGGCACTCAAATCTTGAGCTTCTGGAGAAAAACTCTGAAGCTGTTGAAGCACGTGGCGGGATAGTGTGGTGCAATCACGATCTAATAAATACTCGTGACTTAAACCTAGCTGTTCAACATCAGCCATATGTCCCTTCCCTCCTGCTGAGGATATACTCCTGTACGTACTACAAAGCGTTTGGAGCTTTGTAGCAACACATCGTAAACTTTCGCACTCTTTCTATCTTAGGGAGACATGTTCAAAACAGGGACGAACTTTAGGTGAACTATAGAAATCTGCCTCAGATTCTATAGCTTAACGCTCTCGCGTTAGGACGCTGAACGTGTGTAGAGCCCGGGCGCCGCCCGGGCTCTACACACAAATCTGAGCCTGTAGGGCTATAAACGCCAAGATTGAGATCCGATCAACTTCGGACATTATCAATCCCAATCTCGGCAGCTTATGGACAGTGAGCCTATTAGGTCTCAGAAGAATCTGATGATCCACTGGGTAGGCTCTCAGAGGTCGATTGAGATGCATCAGACGCGGGAAGGCGATCTAAGTCAGAGCTTCCTCGAATGCGGTCAATTTGCTTCAATGCCCATTGAGCTGTTTCTTGGACTTCTTGATCCTCGTCATAGGCCGCGTGGTGTAAAACCTGGCTGATTTGAGCAACCAAATCACAGACGCGAGTGATATCTCGAATCGCGTTTTTACGGACGTCAGGGTTTTCGTCTTGCATTGAGATAATGAGGGCTCGGTTCAATGGTTTGAGCGATCGCATCCCAATTTCTGACATGGCAGCCAAGATCAAACTACGCTGGCTGGAATCAGAATCAATGAGTAAGTCAGATAATGGCTGGATGGCCTCTGACGACCCTCGTTGCCCCAGTTCCCAAATTGCTTTGCGCCGCTTGCTTGAATCTGGAGTGTGTAAGTCGTTGACTAATTCTTGGACTATATTAACTTTGGCTAGCCGAGTGGTTGCTTCGATGGGAATGGTGTCCGTTGCGAGAGGTGATGTCGCGACCTCGCCTGCACCATTGTGACTCTCAACGATGGAT
>DBGGTD010000288.1:0-12032 GCA_051162585.1 Elainellaceae cyanobacterium | reverse complement strand
GGGCTGCTCGTCGATTAGGGTTTGACTAACCACGAGTAAATCCGGAATTGCTCCTGGAAACTCCTTCGAACTCACTACTTCCTTGCTTCCGTCTCGCTCTAACGCAGTTTCCCAAAAGGGAACCCATCCAGCGAATGCATCAACCTGACCCGCCGCGAATGCTGCTGCTGCTGCTCCCGTTTCTAAGTTCTTAATTTGAACGTCTTCGCGCGATAGCCCTGCTTCTTCGAGGGATAGAGTCAACAGAAAGTCACCGACCACACCTTCTTCGAGCGCAATGCTTTTGCCTTGTAGGTCTTCTATAGAACCAATCTCCTCCGAGACGATGATCTTATCGTTGCCTGCTGAGTTGTCATTGACCAGTACAGCGACCTCACCATTTACAGCATCGGCAGCAAATGAGATGGTGTCATTGAGGGTTTGGCAATTTGCATCGAGTTGACCAGCAGCAAGGGCTTCCATCGATGACAAATAGCCATCAAACCAGATGAGTTCGACATTAGCACCGTTTGCTTCAAACAGCCCTTCCTTTTCGGCGATCGCCCAAGGCCACCACCCTGCCCAACTGCTGTATCCCATCTTGATGGGCTCTCCGCTGACTTCAGCAGTTTCCGGCGCTGTAGAGTCATCGGTTGCCGACGGTTCGGGGGACTGAGCGCAACTGACAACAACCAGAAGGCTGCACAAAAAGGCTGCACATAGCGGAAAAAGCTTTCGGATATTCATCTCACCTCTTACAACAACTAGTATCTACCGTACGACTTGGATTAAAAGCGTTCGACTATTACCTATTTGACTATTACTTAGCTATTACTTAGTAGTAGTTAGACTGCTAATCATTCGTGGCTGTATTCACACCCCATCTGGGATTGCTATAGCTCAATAAACATACAGTCTTCCTGTCGAGGATAGAAGCTGTAGAACACCAAGATTGTTGTGATCAATACATTCTGCGAGTCTTTTTACTAAATCATTAATCTAAAGACGAAGAAACTACTCCATACATTTTTAGATTGGGCTTAAGCTAATGCTGTCGTAAGCTGAATCGCCAATATTTGAGTTAGAGGGATGATTTGAGATTACTGCACCTACCTACTTGCTGATGGGATAGCTACATTTTCCAACGTGATGCATTGCAACCGATGGGGTGCAGCAAGAGCCTTACACCAACGTATATTTATATTCGGCTTTTAACAGCTTTAGGGTGATTTGAGACTCGTAGTGGATAATGCCATCCACGCGATGGAGTTTGTCGAAAAAGGCAAGCAAATCTTCGTGCGTTCCAAAATAAATATCAACCACAATATTGAATCGCCCGGTCGTAATCGCGACAAATCTCACTTCATCGAGTTGAGCAAGAGTTGCGGCGACCTCATCGACTTTTCCGCTTTCAGCATTCAGCGAAACGATCAAGAAATGGGGCATTCCTAATTTCTCTGGATTAGGCCATGCCAAAACTTTAATCACACCCGATTGCAATAACCGCTGGACACGATATCGGGCAGTTGCTTCAGGAATATTGAGCCGTTTTGCAATTTCGGTAAATGCCATTCGGCCATCGAGACGTAATAAGTCGATGACGTGTTGATCGATTGGGTCGAGGGGCGTGTTGTTGGGATTCGATTTTGAGTCACTCAAAAGCATAGTCGCACGTATACACTACTCAATATTGAATTTCATTGATAGATTAAATTGTCGCGCCATTTATCATGATTCCTCAGTTTTCTACCACAGAATTACGTCAGTAACAATCAAAACAGTTTTAGATTGGCGAATTCATTAATATTGACCAATGATGAAGAACAGCGTTGTCGTACTGCAGCGGTTTGTAGGCATTTGGGCTGAGGGGGAGGTAGCGTGAAAAGCGTATCCGAGAAGAATTTTATACGTTGGAAGAATATATTGGCGATCGCCTATACCTTGCTTGAGTATGTAGTTAGTATCGGGCTACTCATCCAACCCCTCTGGATTCTTAAACTCGTGGGCGTTATTTTCCTAACGCACAGCTTCGTGTGGTCAGCCGTACTGACGCACGAGTTTATTCATGGAACTATCTTTAAGGCGCGATCGCTCAACGCAGGCTTTGGGCGGCTGATGACTCATCTCAACGGTGCATGTTATGCGCCCTACGAAGATATCGTGCAGCACCATTTCAACCACCATGTCTACCATGTAGACTTAGTGCCCTTTGATAGTCCTACCTACTTCACGAGGCTTCAACCTCTAATGCGACAACTATTCATGGCGCTGGAGTGGGCGTATTTCCCAATTTTTGAATTTGTGATGCGATCGCGCTTAATTTGGGCTCCATTTCAATCTTCAGAGCAATCTTCAGGGCGATCTTCAGGGCGATCGCATCTGCGCTGGCGCACACTCCTTCTCCTGACCTATCGGGGTACACTATTCGGGCTATTCGCTTGGGCGTCGTGGAGCGGGCTACTGCTATATGGAATTTCGTATATCTGTTTTGTAAACCTGATGCGGTTTGCAGATGCTTTTCATCACACCTATGACTATGTTGTCACTGGAGAACCTATTCCAGCGCGCGATCGCATCTATGAACAGGACAATACCTTTTCAAATCTTGTCTCGATTAACCATCCGTGGCTCAATCTGCTCTACCTAAATTTTGGCTACCACAATGCTCATCACCATGATATGCGTTGCCCCTGGTATGAGCTTCCAGACCTTCATCAACGGCTATATGGGAGCCAGTCAAAGGCGATCATTCCTCTGTCGCAGCTTATTAGCAACTATCACCAATTTAGAATCAAACGGCTATTTGGCGGACAGAGTGCCGCCCCATCCGATGTTCACCCTCCCGCTCTAGCAGATCTCGTTGGAGGAGTGGGTGTTTCATTCTTGACTCCGCCTTAATGGCTCTGCCTTTTGCCTTTTGCCTTCTGCCTTCTGCCTATACCTTACTGGTCATCCCCGTGCGCCTCGCGCCGACTTGTGCGTTCACCCAGTTAAACCATATATCAAGGCCATCACCTGTTTTAGCTGAAACCGGGATAATAGTTACATGAGCATTCATCTGCCGCACATTTGCCAAAATCGCTGCAACATCGACGTCTAGATGAGGAGCCAAATCCATTTTAGTAATCAGCAGACAATCCGCTTCTTGAAACATAATCGGATACTTGAGCGGCTTGTCTTCGCCTTCTGTAATGCTTAGCAGTGCGACTTTCGCGTGTTCGCCCACTTCAAACTCAGCCGGACACACCAAATTACCCACATTTTCAACCAGCACCAGGTCAAAGTCAGTGGGAGTGTAGTCGTGCTCAAGCCGATGAATGCCCCCTGCTACCATCTTTGAGTCAAGATGACATGATCGCCCTGTATTAATCGCAATCACCGGAGCCCCATACTGCCGCAGGCGATCGGCGTCTAGCTCGGTGGTCATGTCTCCTTCAATCACCGCAATGGTCAACTCTGAGCACATAGTCGCCAATGTGCGTTCTAACAGGACAGTTTTGCCTGCACCTGGGCTGCTCATGAGATTGAGGCAGGTGATACCCCAAGCATCAAAGTGCGATCGATTATGGTCTGCACCATCTTGATTGGCGTGAAGAAGATTGAGTCCGAGGGCAGTGTCAATGGGTTGATGCATGGTTAGACGTCGACGGGTAATGTTCAATGCGATCGATCTTGAGTTCTCGCCCAGAACGGATATCATCCATTGGGGCATTGCAGGTTGGGCACGTATAGCGAGAGCCAATGTCAGGACAATATTCCTGCTGGCAGGGATGACAAAACGCGATCAAGGGGGTTTCTCGAATAGTGAGCGTCGTATTTTCTAAAAACGTGTTTCGAGTTTGGGCGTCAAATGCAAACTGCAAGCTAGCGGGTTCGACGCAGGTAAACTGCCCCACGATTAGATGAATGGTAGTGATGGACGGCTGCTCAGGCTGAGATTCCCACCAATCTTTAACGGTGAGAATGAGCGCCTTGGTCATATCTGTTTCATGCATACTAATTCATGCATATCGAAAACGGTACGAGGAATGAAAACCAGGACTTAAAGAAAAGCAAAAATCTCCACGCCATGTTCCATAGGCTTCATTTATGCCCATGCTGCATCGACTGCCATATTCGCGTCTGCGTGAATATAGGCGGGGTTCTGAGCGCGAGGAAGCTGACCTGACAGCACCAAATGCGCCATCGTGTCGCAAATCACGCGGGTCGCCATCAGTGATGTGATGTCGCTGATGTCATAGGGAGGGGAAACTTCAACTACTTCTAAGCCGCAGACTGGCGCATTTTGAACAATTTTGCCTAGCAGATAGAGAGCTTCACGGGGTAAGAGCCCCCCTGGTTCGGGCCAGCCTGTCCCTGGGACAAATCCTGCGTCAATGCAGTCAATATCAAAGCTGATATAAACGCAGTCGGTGCCATCGAGCGCCTTTTCTAATGCAAAGTCAACCGCTGCATCTAGCCCCATCTCTGTAATATCAGTAACCGTAAGAATATTGGTTGCCCGCTCTCGGCAAACCTTGACGCCTTGACGAGGCACCTGCCACCCTCCGATACCAAGCTGTACTAGATTCTTCGCCGGGGCGTTTTCCATATTAGTCGCATGAAACCACGGACAGGTATGCATGCGTTCGTCTAGGTCAGTTTCTTGAGTATCGACATGGCGATCGAAATGAATGATTCCAACCTTTTTGTCGCCCAAATGCCGACACACTCCGCGCACCGTCGGAAACCCAATCGAGTGATCGCCCCCTAGAACGATCGGAAATGCCCCAGAACTAAAAATATGGGCGACTCCTTTTGAGATTTGGTCAAATGATTTTTCGTTATTGGCTGGGATGGTAAAGACATCTCCTACATCGCACAGGGTAATTTGCTCACGCAGGTCAATCCCGAGTTCAAAATTGTAGGGAGTGTAGAGAGCAGAGATGCGACGGATGCCTTGTGGACCGAACCGGGTGCCCGGACGATAGGTTGTGCCGCTATCGTGTGGGACGCCGACGATCGCCACATCATAGTTGCCGACCTGACGCACATCTTCTAGGTAGGGCGCTTTGAGAAACGTATTGATGCCCGCATAATGGGGCAATTCACCCCGAGAAAACGTTGGAATTGAGCGATCGCGTACGCTGTCTGCCGCTTCTAACCCGTACTCCAGACCTCTAGACACCTCTTGCTGCCATCCAGTCATGGGCAGATGGGCTTCTCTTTCTAATGCATGTTGAGCTTGAGTGTGGGAAGGTGACTCAGAATCCGGGCTTTGAAATAGGGGGTTTTCAGTCATGTATTCAACCAACGCTGTTGAGACAAAAATCTAAGCGAGATTCTAGAGTTAGCAATAAACACACTCTGTAAATGTGCCAAAAACTACTAAATGGGCAACGTTGCCTCAGATTCAATTATTCGCCGAGCGTTACCAAGTTTACTGTAAAGGTGCAACACACTACATTGATTTCAGCTACATTTCTGGATCTGGGAAATCAATTCAATCTGGTTGATTAACTTGGTAGGGTCAAGTAGTCTACCCGTTGGTTTCCGATGCTTGGTATACTTTGTCGTTTAACCTGAATTCGTAGGATAGGAATTGGCACATGGGTTAGCTGTAGACGAAACTGTTGTTTTGGGGGTGCCCAAACAGATATGGATTTGCTCGAATATCAGGCTAAAGAGTTATTCCGTCAATATGGCATTCCGGTTTTGCCATCTCAACAGATCGAAAATCTCCAAGATCTCAAGAATCTAGAGATTCCTTATCCGATTGTGTTGAAGTCTCAAGTCCGGGTTGGAGGACGAGCAAAAGCTGGAGGGATTCGGTTTGTCGAAAATACGATTGATGCGATCGCCGCTGCTCAGGCATTGTTTAAGTTGCCGATTTCGGGTGATTGTCCTCAAGTGCTTTTAGCCGAAGCCAAATATAATCCCGAGCAAGAACTATATCTGGCGATCGTGATCGATACCAAAGCCCGTCGTCCCGTCTTATTAGGGTCGGTCGAGGGGGGAGTCGGTATTGATTTAGCGATTGATCATATTCAGAAAGTCGTCGTTGAGCAAGAATTTACGTCATTCTATGCCCGCAAGCTGGCGCTCAAAATGGGGCTCAGCGGCAGCGTGTTCCAGTCGGTGAGCCGTCTAATCGAGCAAATGTGCCGACTGTTTATCACTAAAGATCTGGATCTAATTGAGATTAATCCTCTGGCGATTAATCCATCAGGAGACGTGATGGCATTAGATGGTAAAGTGACGGTCAACGAGGTCGCGTTGGGGCGGCATGATGATCTGGCCCAGCTAAAGCCACGCGTAACCCCATCGTCAGAAAGCTTACGGCGATCGCACTCTCTACCAAGCCTTGAACCCGTTTTACTGGGTGGAGACATTGGCATTATGTGCAATGGAGCCGGACTGACCATGACCATCCTAGATATGGTGTGTCAAGCGGGTGGTAAACCCGCTCACGTTCTTAATATTGGCGGAGAGTGCCGCTATCTCGGGTCTTCAGCGATGCTGGTAGAGCGCATCGAGCATGGACTCAGTATTTTGACTCAGCGCCCAGATATCCGTGTCATATTAGTCAATATCTTTAGCAATGGTGTACCGTGTAGTCAAATTGCAGCAACCATTGCTCGCCATATCCGTCTAAATACTCAAGAGCCAGTTCCTAGATTAGTGGTGCGGCTAGTGGGGCAGCAGTTAGATCAAGCAAGAGACATTCTCTCGGCAGCCGATCTGCCGTTAGTTGATCAACTCGACACCGCCGTTGACCAAGTCATCACCATTAGCCACCCCGAACGTGCAAAGTCGTCGGCTTGAGAATCGAACAGCATCGGCGCAATGTCTTAATGGTGTAAGACAAAGGAGGGAATGCTGGCTTCTTGGCCCACTGAGGAACCGTCATGAACTTCACAGCAGACAGCAAGGTGCTCATTCAAGGAATTCTTGAACCCTTAAGTTTGATTCATACGCCCTTAATGCAGTCCTACGGAACGCAAATTGTGGGTGGCATTAGCCCAGGACATGGTGGCGAACAGCACCAGGGAATTCCAATCTTTGATCTCGTCGAGGAAGCGCTAGACACCGTTGGGGGGGTGGATATCGCGATTTTATTCGTGCAGCCTTATATGGCATTGGATGCAGCCCTAGAGGCGATCGCCGCAGGAATTCGCCAAATTGTTATCGTCACGGCTGGCATGCCTCCGTTAGACATGGTTAAACTAAGTCGCAAAGCAGACGCCACCCAAACCGGAGTCATCGGGCCAAATAGTCCAGGGATCATCATCCCGGAGCACCTGCTAGTCGGCATCCACCCCGCTAATTGTTATAGGCCAGGCTCAATCGGTCTTTTGAGCCGCAGCGGAACCCTCACCTATGAAATTGCTCTAGGGTTAACTCGCGCAGGCTTGGGGCAGTCTGCGGCAGTGAGTCTTGGCAGCGACCCAGTCGTGGGGTCTTCATTTCAGCAGTGGCTTCACTGGTTTGATACTGACGATCAGACCGACATTATTCTTTTAGTTGGAAAAGTCGGAAACGGTGGCGAAGAACTCGCGGCCCAATATATTGCCGATGTTATTCAAAAACCCGTTGTGGCATATGTTGCTGGGCGCAGCATGCCTTATGACCCGCCCCTCGGCCATGCGCAGGCGATTACGATGTCTCGTCTAACCGACTTGGGCGGCGATCGGGGAACCGCGGCTAGTAAAGTTGCAGCGTTTAGAAAAGCGGGAGTGCCGGTTGCAGATCGTCTAGCCGACTTGTCTCGACTGATCAAAAAAGAGTTAAAGCGCTGTAGCAAACCCGTCCACCTATGATGCGGTTGAACGATGTGTGTCTAAATATGCTGGTGGTCAGACTCCGACACGTGTAACGACAAGGGTTCTGGCAAATTTACAAAATGAGCCGTGTGAACATAGGGCTGGTGCAGACAAATGAGCTGGGCGAGGGTGCGCTTGAGCTGAGTGCGCGGAATGATCGAGTCAATAAACCCATGCGCGAGCAAATATTCTGAGGTCTGGAAGTCATCCGGCAGCTTTTCGCGCAGTGTTTGCTCAACCACTCGTCTTCCAGCAAAGCCAATTGTTGCCTTGGGTTCTGCCAAAATAATGTCGCCCAGAATCGCAAAGCTGGCAGTCACTCCGCCGGTAGTGGGATGGGTGAGCACCGGGACATATAAAAGGCGTGCTTCACGATGGCGTTGGAGCGCACCAGAAATTTTTGCCATTTGGCACAAACTGAGCATCCCCTCCTGCATGCGGGCTCCACCCGATGCGCAAATGATGATCACGGGCAGTCGTTCCCAGGTTGCTCGCTCAATCAGGCGGGTCAGCTTTTCACCGACGACCGATCCCATGCTGCCGCCCATAAAGCGAAAATCCATAACGCCGAGAGCAACGGGCAAACCGTCAAGCTGCCCCAACCCCGTCTGCACGGCATCGGTCAGCCCCGTTTTAGATTGGTATTCTCGAATCCGGTCGCTATAGGCTTTGCGATCGCGGAACTTGAGGGCATCAACAGGCTGCATATCTGCATCGAGAGATTGCCACGTGTGGGGATCAATCAATTGCTGAATTCGTTCGTCGCTGTCAATCCGATGATGGTGACCGCAATCTAAACACACCATCAAATTGGAGCGCAGATCTTTAGCGTACGTCAAGACACCGCATGATTCACACTTGCTCCATAAGCCATCTGCAATTTCTCGCTGTTGCCGCTCTTTACTGATCGGCTCTGATTTTCTTCGATTTGCAAACCAATCAAACAAAGACATGAATACTTAATTCCTTTAATAAGGGGTCTATCGGAGTTTTGTTAAAACTGAACAGTCGCTATTCTTCCAGATCTTCGGCGTAGTCTTCGACTGGACTTAGCAAAAGCAACGCTGTCCAGCGGTCTTGAGGACGAACTTGCACTGCGGCGGGTACACCACAGCCAAAGTGTGGAACCACTCCGTGGCTGACAACCCGTGCAGGAATTTCATGGGCAGCTAGCATTTGCTGCATGAGCTCAGCTTCCCAGCGGGTTCCGGTTGTTTTTAGGGTGATCCAAGTCACTGGACGATCTTATCAGAGGACGGAATTTTAGAAGTCCGAATTAAGCCGGGTGACACAGACAATCCTGATACAAAGAGCTAAAGGCTTGGAAAAAAGAACTGGAGGTAAGCCGTTAGCAGCGTCTCGCCAAAGAATAGCGTCAAGATAGCGCCCAAGGCAAGGAAGGGGCCAAACGGGATGGGTTGTCGGCGACTTAATATGCCGAGGGCGATCGCCCCTCCTCCAATCACTGCACCGATTAGACAGGCTAGGAACCCAGACAGCAAGAGTGCCTTCCAGCCCAACCAGGCTCCCATCATCGCGGCTAGCTTCGCATCGCCTCCCCCCATCGCTGTCTGCCCAAACGCAACTGAGCCGACCACGGTGATGGCATCAAAGAGCCAAAGCCCAATGACAGCCCCTAAAATGCCCACCATCATCTGATTGACGGTACTAGTGGGCGTAGGCGTTTGGGTCCACCCGATCCCCATTTGAAAAAGGATGCCGATTATCAAACCCGACTGCGTTAGAGGATTGGGCAGCGTCATGGTGTCAAGGTCAATGAGCGACAGAGCTAACAACCAGCTTACAAATGCCCAGTAGCCGACCATGATCCACGGATTGTCAAATGCGGAGGCGATCGCCACAAAGAGTAAGCCAGTTGTAGCTTCGACAACCGGGTATCGCGCCGAAATAGGGTGGTTACAATAGCGGCAGCGACCTCGCAACCACAACCATCCTAAGACGGGGACGTTGTCATAACTCTTTAATCGATGAAGACAATGAGGGCAACGAGAGGGAGGAAACAACAGCGATAGCTTGGCAGGAAGCCGATAGATCACCACATTCAAAAAGCTACCAATGGAGGCTCCTAGAAAAAAGACAATCAACGTCTGGAGCCCCAACACAATTACATCCATACCGTAAATCGCAGTCTTACGAGGGGATAAAAAACGGATGTGCGCCTGTTAGTGAGTGAGAATGTGCTGGATCGGCACAAAACACTCTTGAGGGAGCAAAATCGGGCGATCGGTGAAAATAATTTGCCCTCGATACGTAAATCGATCAATGGCGACGCCTAGCGGACGTTGAGCTTGACTCGGATGAACTTCACAAAAGTCATGATAAATATGCCGAGCAGCATGCACAATTGCCGGATCGGAGAATAAACCGTCTCTGGGGTTGGCTTGACCAGCTCTATGGCTGGTATCGTGTTGTGACACGTACACGACCCATATATCCCTACTCTAATAGCTAGACTTTAGGCGATTTGTCTACGGACATCAAGATTTCTCAACTCTCGGGTATAGCCCTGCAGGCTCAGATTTGTGAGTAGAAGAAACGCGCATTCTGCCATCATGTCGACCGCTTGGCGATCGCATCGAGTAAAACCGCTCCCATGTCTTGACAGCCAACCTGCGTCATATTGGGCGACATAATATCACCTGTTCGATACCCTGCATCCAGCACATCCAGAACTGCCTGCTCAATCCGATCAGCCATAGCAGGCTCGTTGAGCCCATAGCGCATCATCATGGCTGCACTCAAAACCTGAGCCATCGGATTGGCTTTATCGTGTCCGGCAATATCCGGCGCAGACCCATGCACTGGCTCAAACACCCCCGGCCCAGAACTCCCTAAGCTGGCAGACGGCAACATACCAATACTGCCTGTGAGCATCGCGGCAGCATCAGAGAGAATATCGCCAAAGAGATTGCCCGTCACAATCGTGTCAAATTGTTTGGGCGATCGCACAAGCTGCATTGCTGCATTGTCGACATATAAATGCGAGAGTTCTACATCCGGATACTCACTTGCAAGCTGACTCATGCGATCGCGCCATAGCTGAGAGACTTCTAACACATTGGCTTTATCAACCGAGCAGAGCCTACCGCTCCGTTTTTGCGCCGTTTCAAAGGCGACTCGCCCAATGCGATCAATTTCAGCCTCGCTATACGCCATCGTATTGATCCCACGGCGTTCACCCGTTTCAGCAGTGAAGATTCCTTTCGGTTGTCCGAAGTAGATTCCTCCGGTTAATTCACGGACAACCATCAAATCAACTCCGTCTACAACATCACGTTTTAGCGTCGAGGCGTCAATGAGCTGAGGCAAAATTCTGGCAGGGCGCAAATTCGCAAACAGCTCTAGCCCCGCGCGCAACCCTAGCAACCCTCGTTCGGGGCGTTGGTGGGCCGGTAGAGTATCCCACTTGTATCCTCCAATCGCAGCGAGCAAAACTGCGTCGCCATCCCGACAGAGATCGAGCGTATCAGCAGGCAGGGGATCGCCCGTCGCGTCAATCGCAGCCCCTCCAATCAGATCCGTTTGAAAATCGAAGGTAACGGCAAACTGCTGACCGACAGTCTTCAAGACATCCACCGCAACAGCCATAATTTCTGGACCAATTCCGTCGCCTGGAAGGAGGGTGATGCGGTAGTTTTGGGTCATCGGTTTGAATCAACTCCTACTCGATAAAAGTCCACTTAATGAATGTAGGTCAGTATTTTATCTCAATCGACATCTCAATCGACATAGTCCGACGGACTCAGGTTTGTGTGTAGAACCCGCGGCGCGGGGGCTCACCACACGTTTAACGTCCTAACGCGAGAGCGTAAGGCTATACACTCTACTGAGTTGATGCCCTAGAGAACGTTTTGGAGATCCTGATTTTTTAACGTCGCGTCAGAAATTCGATGTGAGGCATGAGGGGATCTTGGACAACTCCAATTCCTGCAAAATCCCATCTGCTCAATAAACTCCCAACCTGCGTACTCGGAATGGATTCAACAGCAAAGCGATTAGCAACACCTGAACTGTGCGTGTTGAGATAACTCAGTGCATCGGCATGCTCCTTAAACAAAAGCAGAAATTTTGAGATTGACTCAGACTCTGCTTGAGATAAGTCTGCTGGTTGCTGTGAACGAGCCACAAGATATTGACCATCGGCACGAGAGCGAATCAGATAATAGACTTGGGAAAGCATAGGTTCAACGGTCTCCGATTCTTGGACACGGGACGTGGTTTAGATTATCA
>DBGGTD010000287.1:0-3565 GCA_051162585.1 Elainellaceae cyanobacterium | reverse complement strand
CTCAAATATCGTTATCTTGATTTGCGGCGCGATCGCATGAGTCGCAATCTTCAATTGCGCCATCAAATCGTTAAATCAATTCGCCGTTTTCTTGAAGACGATGAGGGATTCATTGAGGTTGAAACTCCTATTCTCACGCGCTCAACTCCAGAAGGCGCACGGGATTATCTTGTGCCCAGCCGAGTGAATCCAAGTCAATGGTTTGCATTGCCTCAGTCACCCCAACTTTTCAAACAGTTGCTGATGGTTTCGGGCGTCGATCGTTACTATCAAATTGCGCGTTGCTTTCGTGATGAAGATTTGCGAGCCGACCGTCAGCCCGAATTTACTCAACTTGACATGGAAATGAGTTTCATGTCGCAAGAAGAGATTCTAGATTTAAACGAGCGATTGGTGTCTCACATTTTTAGAACCATTAAGGGAATCAATTTGCCTCGTCCCTTTCCTCGTCTTACCTATGCAGAGGCGATGAATCGATACGGCACCGATCGCCCCGATATTCGATATGGGCTAGAACTTGTCGACGTATCCGATATTGTCAAAGATTCGGGTTTCAAAGTGTTTTCGGGTGCTGTTGATTCTGGAGGAGTGGTCAAAATTCTACCGATTCCGGGCGGAAACGAGAAAATCTCCAATGTTCGCATTAAGCCCGGGGGCGATTTGTTTAAAGAGGCGAGTGAGTCAGGCGCTAAGGGACTTGCCTATATTCGTGTGAGAGAAGGGATGGCGATCGACACCATCGGTGCGATCAAAGACAACCTCACTGACGAGCAAAAGCAAGATGTTCTGACACGAACTGGGGCAGAACCTGGACATCTTTTACTCTTTGGTGCTGGAGAAACTAACACAGTTAACAAGACGCTCGATCGCCTCCGTCAAATGATTGCTAAAGAGCTCAAGCTAATCGACGCCGATAAACTAGGTCTACTTTGGGTCACCGACTTTCCGATGTTTGAATGGAACAAAGACGAAAAGCGTCTAGAAGCCCTGCATCATCCGTTTACTGCTCCTTTTCCAGAGGACGCCGATGATCTAAAGACGGCAAGAGCTCAAGCGTATGATCTGGTCTACAACGGATTTGAAATTGGTGGCGGCAGCTTGAGAATCTATCAGCCTGATTTGCAAAATCAGGTGTTTGAAACGATCGGGCTTTCTACCGAAGATGCTGATAACAAGTTTGGATTTCTTCTTGAAGCTTTTGAATATGGCACTCCCCCTCATGGCGGTATTGCCTACGGGTTAGACCGGCTTGTGATGCTGCTCGCAGGAGAGGAATCAATTCGAGATGCGATCGCGTTTCCAAAAACCCAGCAAGCCCGTTGCCTTCTCACTGCAGCCCCCTCTACTGTAGATGAAATGCAGCTTAAAGAACTCCACGTCGCATCGACGTTCAAGCATAAGAACTAATGAATCCTATGTAGCCCTACGGGCTTCGACAGTGGTAAATTCGGATAAGTTAGGAATAATTGAATCTTTTACGGCTCCCAAAATCTTCCAGTCTTGGGAGCCGTAGAATTTTGGGAACTAATTTGTTAGTCGCCGCGCACTACATCTTTAAACTCAGTGCCCAATATCGCTGGAGCAGAGAAAAACTTAGGAAGTGCAAGATTGTTATGCCCTTGGGCAATTGTCATCGCATCTCGTGTTTGAGCACTAACAGCGATAGTTTTCACATCGTACATTTGAGTCACCAGTTTTGGATACACGCCGATTCCAATGATGGGAATCAACAAGCATAATGCTACAAACGATTCACGAGGCCTGATATCTATTAAACCAAGTTGAGATAACTTAAAGTTTTCAGCACCGTAAAACATTTGCCGCAGCATTGATAGCAGGTAGATTGGTGTTAAAACGATGCCGACAGCAGCAAGTAGAGTAATGCCAGCTCTAAAAGCTGTACTGTAGACATTGCTCGACGCGAATCCTAGAAAGACTTCTAACTCACCTACGAATCCGCTCATCCCAGGCAATGCAAGAGACGCTAACGATCCTATCGTAAAGAGTGCAAACGTCGTTGGCATCTGTTTCGCCATTCCTCCCATCTGATCCATCTCAAGAGTATGGGTTCGCTCATATGCGACACCAGACAAGAAGAAAAGAACCGAAGCAATCAGACCATGAGACACCATTTGCAGAACTGCGCCACTAATTCCCAGCGGCGTAAAGGAGGATATCCCGATTAACACGAAGCCCATATGAGCAATCGAAGAATACGCCATTCGCCGCTTGAGATTAAGTTGGGCAAACGCGGTTAGTGATGCATAGATGATGCTAACCACCCCAAGCGCTGCAAGTATGGGGGAAAAATAAGCGTGTGCCGAAGGCAAAATTTCGATATTGAATCTAATTAACCCATATCCTGCCATTTTGAGAAGTACACCTGCCAAAATCATAGACACTGGAGAAGGCGCTTCGCTATGGGCATCAGGTAACCATGTGTGAAGCGGAAAAATTGGTAGCTTGACTCCAAACGCAATCAGCAGCGCACTATAAGCCAGTAGCTCGAAGGGAAGGGAATAATTCTTCTGGGCTAAGTCTTGCAGATTAAAGGTGACCGAGTCTCCATAAAATGCCATTGCAAAGGCTGCGACTAAAATAAAGACTGACCCCGCTGCTGTGTAGAGAATAAACTTGGTGGCAGCATATAGACGCTTTTGCCCTCCCCAGATGGAAATCAACAGATAAACAGGGACAAGCTCCAATTCCCACATCAGGAAGAACATCAGCATATCTTGGGCTGCAAAAACCCCAATTTGGGCGCTGTACATAACTAGCAGCAGAAAAAAGAATAAGCGAGGCTTTTTATTTACTCGCCATGCCGCAAGAATTGCCAGCGTTGTAATAAACCCTGAAAGAATTATGAGGGGCATTGACAAGCCATCGGCAGCAACAGCCCACTCCATGCCAATTTGAGGAAGCCATGAGTATGACTCAAACATCTGAAGACTCGATGTTTGAAAGTCATAGTGATGCCAGAAGGCATAAATAATACCAGCAAACTCGGCTAACCCAACTGAAAGCCCATACCAGCGAATAGTAGTTCCCTTCTTATCAGGTATGACAGGGATTGGCAGAGATGCTAACAGTGGAAACAGAATAAGTGCGGTTAGCCAGGGAAATTGAGTACTCATCATGAGAGCCCACCTGGGAATTGTAGAAATACAGTTGAATACGGTGCAAGATTGAACCTTTGGGTGGCAGATTTACTGATGCAAATTTCTACGAGCTCAGAAATTGGATTAAACACGTCTCAGCCCTAATTTCAGAAAATATAAAAAATATTTTCCGAAGCTCGATGCATCATCTACACCTCTTCCAGCAAAATTGACCAATTAAGTCAATAAGAATATTTACTTAGCAACCAGCATACCCTAGTCTGTTAAGTTTGATGAAGTTAATTGAGCGCAATGAGACGAAGTTTTGATAAATATTTTTTCTTTAGACCACTTACCTACAGGGATTACTCTAAAAAAATCTCGCCTTAGTCTGTGGTCGTGTAAGCGACTATCAAGTTATATAAATATAGCGATCCTAGATCGCTTGTGAATTGTGTGTGAGCGGT
>DBGGTD010000286.1:0-2505 GCA_051162585.1 Elainellaceae cyanobacterium | reverse complement strand
GCGATCGCCTCAATTCTCAACCAAACCCCAGCGCCGATCTTAATAGCTGAACCTGAGTACGCGATTGATGTGGTGTCGCTCAGCTATGAGTTAAATTCTGATACGCGCATCCAAATTGTGTCTGCTGATGAAGCAGTTCTTGGGCATGACCTTGAGTATAACGATGATGCCAACGTGTTTATCTTAAATCCGTCAGATACACTTCGACGCCGGATTGGAAGGAGCGATCGCTTCGATTTGGAGCAGATCTATCAACCTGAATTGTTGACACCCGATGATATTCATTTATCGTTGTGGCAGCTCCAGTTAGATTCAAATTATGAAAGTAGATAAAAAAGTAGATGCACCGATCAGACAAGATTCTTATGTGACAATTTGCAGATTCGGTAGGTTAATCCACTCAAACGTCATGATGCTTAGGACACTATGATTTATCGTCTTTATCTTTATCCTTGCCAATGTGAACGTTGATTTTAACCCCTTTACCCAAGTATTTTCCCAGTGCCTCGCCAAGCTGCTCTTCGACTGATTTTTCCTTAGGCTTGCTTGCATTTAAGATATCGTTAGTCCAAACAAAAACCAAAACAGCGAGAGGAATCAAAAGAATTTCCATTGGTAAATCATCCCTAGTGGAGAATAAAGTAAAAATTATATGTAAGTTCTGTTGGGTTTTTCTAAAGTCATTCTTAAGCTTTACTCATTTTCAAACATGAACCCTCTATCTGAACCCTCTATCTATAG
Organism: Elainellaceae cyanobacterium; assembly: GCA_051162585.1. GTDB lineage: Bacteria > Cyanobacteriota > Cyanobacteriia > CAZCXK01 > CAZCXK01 > DBGGTD01. Next base: position 1,764 of record DBGGTD010000286.1, on the reverse strand, counting down.
CAATCCCAGATGGGTTTTGAGCGATGGGTCAAACGACGCTCGCCCCACCGCTCACACACAATTCACAAGCGATTTAGGATCGCTATATGGAGAACAAAGATGTTAGGCGATCGCCCTACTGGACACATCCAGGGTGGGTTTTCAGCGCGGTTCTGTTGGGCATCGGGCTTGCGTTTCGACTCATCAATCTGGATAACCCGTTTTATTGGGTGGATGAAGTTGCTACCTCTATTCGGGTGTCAGGATATACCCAGGAGCAGGTCGTTCAGCAGGTCGCAACGGGTGACGTTCTTTCCGTAGAAGACTTACACCACTATCAGCAGCTTACGCCTGAGCGAGACTGGGCAGATACCTTTCACGCACTAAAGCAGAGCCCCGAACATGCGCCGCTCTATTTCATCCTGGCTCGACTCTGGGTGCAAATGTTTGGCAGTTCGGTGGCGGCAATTCGGTCACTGTCGGTCGTCTGTAGCTTGGTGGCGGTGCCCTGTTTCTACCGGCTGGCAGTTGAATTATTTAAATCGCCGCGAGTTGGCTGGATGGCAGTGGGCTTGCTTTCGGTATCGCCCTTCTTTGTGGCATATGCGCAGGAAGCTCGACCCTATAGCCTCTGGTCGGTGACGCTGCTGCTCTCTGGGGTTGCCTTGCTGCGAGCTATGCGGCTAAATACAAAAGCCAATTGGGGAGTCTATGCACTGACGTTATCTATCATTTTTTATACCTCGCTGCTGTCGGTGTTTGTTGCCCTTGGGCAAGGAATCTATGTTGTATTAATGTCAAGCTCAAAATCCTTGCCTCTTAAACGTGCAAGTCGAGTGCGTCACTATTGGATTGCAACCGGGCTTGGACTCCTCGCCTTCTCGCCGTGGCTGTTGATTATTGCTCACCAATGGGTGACGCTACAAACCAATACGACCTGGATGCGAGAACCGATGAATTTTGGGGCGATCGCCGGAATTTTGCTCTACAATCTGGCGATACTGTTTTTCGACGTGCCCGTGTCGCTGGATCTATCCCTGGCGACGTTTGCGAAGGTGGCGGTTTCTCTAATGCTGGTATCAATGATGGGATATACCATCTATGTGTTGCGACGGAAATCACCAAAATCAGTTTGGTTATTTGTGATCACGTTTGCCAACACGCTGCCCGTCTCTCTACTGGTGTTGGATCTGGTTTCAAATGGGCAAACCTCGACTGCGGCGCGATATCTGATGCCGCTCCAATTGGGCATGCTGTTGGCGATCGCCCATCTGCTAATCCACTCAATGCATAGCAGCCCGGTGACTCAAGCCCTGGCATGGAGAGGCGTGGCGATCGCCCTGGTTTCGCTTAGCATCGGGTCGTGCTTGACCCATTGGCACATGCCGCCGAAATATCAAAAGAGCCGAAATCTCAGCAATGAGGCAATCGCGGCGATCGTGAATCAGGCGGAGCCGCCGCTCGTGATCGCTGAGGCAGACCAAACTCTGGATATAATTTCTCTCAGCTATATGTTTAACTCGTCGGTTCGCATCGCGTTGTCATCGGACATCAGTTCTCTCTTACGCCTCAGCGCATGTGATTCAACCTTTGTGTTTAATCCATCGTCGTCCGCGATTCAGACTATTCGCGCAGACGATCGGCTTGATTTGAATGAAGTCTACCAACCGAAACGACTCATTGCCGCCGAGCGATCGCTCTCTCTCTGGACGGTGACACCTGTAGCGGAGAATTGTTTATAACGACCAAAATCTACACGCTATAAAACGTTCAGCATGATTAAAC
>DBGGTD010000285.1:0-4552 GCA_051162585.1 Elainellaceae cyanobacterium | reverse complement strand
GGTAGGGCTGCTTCAATATCTTCGGGACGAGGCATGGTTTGCTGCCAGCTTGCGCGTTGAGCGAGTTGAGTTGTCCAACGGAGTAGTTTGGGGTAAGCATCGAGGTCAATTCCGAACATTGGCAGCGACGGAATTAGAGTGCCTGCAACTACTTCTGCCAGCGTAAATTCTTCACCCGCCATGTATTGATCGTCACCTAATAAGTCTTCGTAAAACTGCAGAACCGTGATAGTGCGTTGACGAGCATTGGTGAGCTGTTGAGCCTCGACTGGAATGCCGATCATTTGCTTGGTCAATGGAATCGTTGCAGGCTGAAGCTCATTCACTGCCACCATCTCCGCCATTCGAACTATGGCGATCGCCTGAGGGTCTTTGGGCATCAGCGGAGGAGAGGGATATTGGGCCTCCAAGTAATCGAGAATCGCGAGAGATTCAATCACCCTTAGTCCGTCATCCACAATCACCGGAATTCGCTGGAGCGGATTGATATCTGCAAAATCAGGCTCAAACTGATCGCCATCAAGAGTGAGCAGAACGGGTTCAAATGGGATTTGTTTCTCAAGCAACGCCACCCACACGCGACGAACGTTGACCGAAATTCGAGCACAGTAAAATTTCAGCATGGCTTAATCGCCTTTGACCTTCAATATCTCTTCGCCTGTGTATCAATACCCAAATCAAAATAAGATGATCTCGGCTGACCAAGCTCAATAATGCCATGTTTCTGCCATTGTCTAAACCAGAGCCGTCATTAATAAAACATCTCCTGTATAGTGATCGCTCGACATGCCAATGCGATCGTTTAATACGTTAATGTGATGGCTCAACATGTTAATGCGATACCTCGACATGCCATTGCGATCGCTCGACATGCCATTGTGATGACTCAACATGCCATTGTGATAACTCAACATGCCATTGTCATAGAGAAACATCGAATGATCATGGCTCAACATTCGAATGTGATTGATGACAATAGCATGTTGATGAATTGCAATGCCTCTGCATGCCCAACAAAGGGATTGCGTTTGCTCAACCTGCTACAGCCGCTACAGAAGAATTGCGTTTGCTTCACACACCTTCAACTTAATGGCGATCGCCCACAACTAGATATCAAACAAGTCAAGACTTCAGAAATTCAGCATGGCGAAGAGGGTAAGCAAGTCCGCGAAACTTCACATGAACCGAGCTTTCTGTTGTCTCTTGATTTTGAGAAGCAGGTTGATAAAGTAAACCGCGATATTGAAGAATCATGGGATGCTCCTTTGATGAATATCAGAGTTGTTTTCTCGGGAATGACTTCAGAATAAGGAGCGATCGAGAAGAAGTCGGGAAGCTGATTGACTGACAAAAGATCGGAGGCTGGCGGTTGAAACCGCTCCTACACAACCAAAGTCGACCTATAGCCTTCGGCATGGCTTCGCTAGCGTCGACTGTTCTCAACCCGCGTAGGCGGGTTTCGACTGTATAGCAGCAGTTACTCTTCGAGAAGCCGCTATGCGTCTACAACTGCCGCAGACCAAAGTTTTGTCAGTCAATCAGGTCGGGAAGAGTCAAATTGATTGAAGTAAAAGATTTTGCCTTGCTTAGGCAGTAGGCGGGACGGTGGGAGAACAGCGTAGATAAATCGAAGTCGATGCAGAGGGTCTGGAAATTTTTGGAGTCGATCAGCGTCTCCACGTTGGATTTTCATCTTTTCGCTGGGAAAGATAATGACATGTACACAACAACAACCCATTGGGGCTTTGATAAGGAGACGCTGTCATGAATGAACTGAAATACGACCTCATCAAACGAATTGCTCGTTGGTCAGCTAAGCGCCATATCAAACGGTTGGCACGTGAGATGACAACCCGCTATCTAGCGACTAAACGCCCTGAGAATGAGTGAGCCTCAACCTGTAGCACGCATGGGTTTATTGAGCAGTCGATTCCTGCTGACAGCGGTCTAGAGTATTCACCGCTGGTCCATGGAGAATAGTGCCCTCCGTATCAAAACGAGACCCGTGGCAGGGGCAGTCCCAACTTTTTTCCGCCGCATTCCAGGCGACAATGCAACCCAAGTGGGGACATACGGCTGACACCTGATGGAGTGTACCTGCCTCATCCCGATAGGCTGCCACTTTTTCACCTTTAATTGTCACCAACCTACCTTCACCCGGCGCGATGGTGTTTGGGCTATCAAACATACCCTTGAAGCGATCGCCCAACCAGTGGACACCCACATCTAGGTTGTTCTTGAAGGAATCTGCGGTAATGAACGGTGTCGGTCGGGTGGCATCGTATAGCTCTGCCCAGGGATTAGCTCGCCCCGCAATTAAATCCGTTAAGATCATTGCCGAGAGTGTGGAATTGCTCATTCCCCAAAGGCTAAACCCCGTAGCTACATAAGTGTGCTGATTCGCCGGAGTGAGCGTGCCGATATAAGGCAACATGTCGAAAGACACCATGTCTTGAGTAGACCAGCGGTAGTCAATAGACTCCAGTCCAAATTTGCTGCGAGCGTAGTCTGCTAATCGCTGATAGCGCTCCTCGGTATCAGAGGCTTCACCCACTTTATGTCCTTCGCCACCAATTAGCAGCAGTGTGCCACCATCGTCGGTAGGAGTAGCACGAATCGAGCGATACTTTTCTCCAGTGCCAATCAGCATCCCGTCCGGAGCTTTAACTGGGTCGATACGCGCACCAATTAGATACGATCGCTTGGGAAATGTCTTAGCAAAGAATAGTCCCTCATCTAAAATTGGCAGGTTAGTGGCAACAATGACATCCTGAGCTGTTACCGTAGGGCCATTTTCTGTGCAGACCCTACAGGGATTCTCTCCGCTAACCGTTTTTACGCGAGTCTGCTCAAAAACACTGCATTCATCTCCGTGAATTTTTGCAGCTAACGCCAACATATATTTGCGGGGATGGAACTGCGCCTGGTGTCCAAACTTGACTGCGCCTAACACGTTAAAAGGCAACGGTGTTTCGGCCACATAAGAGGCGGGTAATCCGAGTAGTTGGGCTGCTTCAACTTCTTGCTTAATCTCCTCTAAGTTCTCGGGAGTCTCAGCAAACGTATAGGCATCCTTACGTTCAAAGTCGCAATCAATTTGCTCACCGTTGACCAACGAAGCAACCTGCTCGATAGCAGCTTGGTTAGACTCCCCGTAAAGCCGAGCCTTATCTTTCCCAAGGTCCCTAATCAGGGTGGCATACTTAAGTTGATGCAATGATGTGACTTTGGCCGTTGTGTGTCCCGATACCCCTTCTGCAACCCGATCCGCTTCTAAAACCGCTACCCTCTTACCCGCTTTCTTCAACAGCATGGCTGCTGTAATGCCAGCTAGCCCTGCCCCTACAATTGCGACTCTACCTCGATATCTTGGGTAAGAGAGGGATAGCTCGATTGCAGGGTTGAGGCTATCCAGAATGACTGATGAATTCCTAGAGAGATAGACATATTCATTACTCTGTAATTACTCTGGCATTTTGGTAATACTTTGGGATGTTTTATATTTACTGTGGATTACCTCATGTAGACTATCTATCCTAAGTCTGAACTAGACGGGTGTAAATCGAACTGCTCGTTCGCGCTGAAGATCCGATGGTTGAATTGTTTCCAACCACACAAATTTATACAGAAGCAGCCGTCGAAAAAGCCATAACTACCGGACAACACTAGCGTTTTTACTAATCGCTTGAGTAGAATGAGCGAACCGTTAACTCAAGATGGCTAAATTAGAAACAATCTTTTAGAAACAATCTCAAAGAGATATGCAACTATTTTGATTATGGGATACGTTTAGTCAGTTGTGTCAGTGCAGATTGCTTGTGTGTGACCTAGATTGTTGGGGTTAATTCTCTATATTCTTTGGTTAGTTGAGTTATCCATGTTCTTCCCTCATTATTCTCGAAGGATCACGTATGGTAAGCCCGCTGTCTCAATCGTCGTCTAATTTGCCAAATCAAAAGCTTGATGAGTTACAGGCGCGATCGCCATCCGATGATGATATCGACCTCGAATTTCTCTACACACGAGATATCGAATTTCGGCAAGAAACGGTCTACTTTATCGTCGTCGATCGCTTTTTTGACGGTGATCCGAGCAATAATGAAGGGCCAAATCCTGAGCTCTACGATCCAACTCGTACCGAGTGGGGCAAATATTGGGGAGGCGACCTGCAAGGGGTCATTAGCAAGCTCGACTACCTCAAAAATATGGGCGTGACTGCTATCTGGCTTACCCCGCTATTTGAGCAGATTGAAGAGTTGTTTATCGAAAGCGCCGCCATTCACGGATATTGGGCGCAAGACTTTAAGCGCATCAATCCCCGATTTATTCGCACGGATGATGACCCGTCGCTCAACAATACGCAAGAAGCTCGAAATACAATTTTTGACGAACTGATCGAAAAAATGCATCAGCGGGATATGAAGCTGGTGCTCGATATTGTGTGCAACCACAGCAGCCCTGATGTGAGCGGCACCAAAGGCGTTCTCTATGATGATGGAGAACTGATTGCTGATTTTAATAACGATGTCAATCACTGGTATCACCACTATGG
>DBGGTD010000284.1:0-2305 GCA_051162585.1 Elainellaceae cyanobacterium | reverse complement strand
GTTCAGTACATCAGCATTAGTTGACGATGTATTCCTTAACGATAAAAGAAACATGCTCAAGACAGCCCCTGTCCAAAGTGCAGCAAACCCAATATGGGCAGACAATAACCAATTCTTTTGACCAATATTTAGCTTTGGCATTTTCCCTCCTAAATTGGCGCGAACAACTTTAAACCGCTAAAAACAAGTTCTATGCGCGGGTTATTTACTTCATGCATTGATATTCAATATATTAAGTAATTGGCAGGGGGTCAAGCCCTACTATCAGGATTACTAGAGAAGGTTGGCAATAATCTGGTCGAGGAGCCTCAAAACGGCTTCATGCTGGGCTTCTGGAATACCGTCAGTTGCTTTATCTATAGTTTTTGCACCGATTGCTGGTAGAACATGCATGAGTTGCTTACCTTCCTCGGTTAACCAAATACGGATAATCCGGCGATCGCTAGGATCGCGCTCCCGGTAAACGAGATTGCGATCCTCCATCCGATCAACGACTCCAGTTAGCGTTGCTCCAAGTTGTTTGAGCTTATCGGCAATTCCAGACGTTGAGAGTCCATCCTCCTCCCATAAACAACATAGGACAAGGTAATGAAATGGAGTCAAACCGTAGGGTTCCAGTCGTTCTAGGAAGTCTCGATACATTAACTGAGATACTAATTTGACTTTGTATCCCAGGTTGTAAGGCGCTAGAGCATAGTGCCATTGCTGAAGAGAGTCAGTTTGAGGGAGAGGATCAGCCATTACGAATCAAACTTGCCGTCGATACAAATAGTTAATATGTTAACTATTTTATAACGTTTGTCCCTCTGCTAGCTTCAACCCTACTATCTCAAGCCTCAGTAGGTAGATTGCAAGCTACGCCGTAACAAGTAGCTCAGGCAGCATAACAATGATTAGACGGAATTTTTCGGCATAAGATCTGAAACTTCAGTTTGGCCTAAGCCCTACCGTTCAGTAGCTTCAATGGGATCTGATCCCATTTTTAGCGGGATGTTATGCGGAATTGTGTTGAATCAACCTCACGATAAGAGACTCGGTGAAAAAAGATAAAAGCGATCGCCCCCAAAAAAGTCACGGGCGATCGCTACCATTGAGTAATCGATAGGATTGCCCAATTAAGACACTGTTAGTACGGGCACGTTGATGGAGTGATGTAACGGTGTTGATGTTGGATCTTCGCCGCTGGAGACGCTACGCGAACATGCTGTTCAACCTAACCTACTGAGGGCGATCGCACTTATGAGGCGATGCCCGCAAATGCACCCGTTTTGTGAGCGCTTGTTATCCGCAGGCAAGCCCAAGATGCAAGTCGTGGGAGCCGTGATGCACAAGCTCATTCGCATCATCTTTGGAGTTCTGAAATCGGCTCAGCCCTTTGACCCTGACAAATTATTGTCGGCTGCTTGACAGGGCTGTTTCAAAACAGTATCTACAAGATCGGTGATCTGGTTATACCAACTCTCTGCGAAGGGACGACTAATGCGGTGGTTTTCGATGTAGGCGGCCATCACTATTTTCCTTTGAGACGTGTGTCGCTAAGTCGGCATATACTCAAGCCACTCAAAACTTTTGCAACGTAGTCATATTCGCTGCGATCGCGAAATACAAATCCGGTTCCTAGATAAGGCATCGTCCCAAATGAGCAGGTGAGCCCTGAATCATGTCCTGGTGTTTTGTGAGGTATTTTCCAGAATTTAATGGCCAAGTGGTGACTCAGCAGAATATCCGCATTGATATGCTTGAACTCATCTTCCATCCGAATCAACTGCTCTAAGCATCCACTAAATTCGTGATCTGTCAACTCAAAGCATTCCTTACTAGGGTCAGGTTTTCGATTCAGCAGCCTTTCAAATTGCTGGGTAATTCGGGCGCTGTCCTCCTTGTCAAAGCAAAATTTTTCTGAATCGTATCTACCCAATATACTTAACGAGTAACTGTTGTACAATGCTTCAATTTTGACAATTTCTTTAAACTTTTCGGTTCTCTCTTTTTGAACTGAGGGCTTCATTTTCCTCAGCCTATGGCCCCAGAAACTTGATTTTGGTGGACTATATCTAAGCATTACTGAGGCTTCAGCTTTCAACACTAATTGATCCTGGAGGTTCCTTCTACCAACCCATCAAGAGCTATGAGCAGAAGCTGGGAGCATTCGATGGAGAATTTCACTACATTTCCCTATTAATCAAACCAGCATCAGAGCATATATTCATTCTCTTCCCCATTCATGGCGGGGAACTTCGATGTCTCAATCTTGATGCATGTGCCAGGAATCATCGGTCGATTGCCTAACGGCTAAGTTGAGCGG
>DBGGTD010000283.1:0-5888 GCA_051162585.1 Elainellaceae cyanobacterium | reverse complement strand
ATGGTGATCAGCGCTACAACATTGTTAATGTCACTCTAAACGATGCTTCAAATCTAGACTTGCGCTCTCTTGAGCGACACTTTTTTACCACCAGTGCTTGCGGCGTATGCGGCAAGGCTAGCCTAGAAGCACTCCAAATCCGAGGATGTGCAAGACTCTCCGATCAACACACTATTAAACCTGAAACGTTATACCGTCTACCTGAAGAGCTGCGCGCTGCTCAGGGGCTTTTTTCGTCCACTGGAGGGCTGCATGCGGCTGCTTTGTTTGATTTAGACGGTCATTTGCTGCGGGTGCGAGAAGATGTCGGACGGCACAATGCTCTTGATAAGCTCATTGGTGCGGCTTTGATTGCGGATGAACTCCCGCTCAGCCAGCACATTGTCATGGTGAGCGGGCGATCAAGCTTTGAGCTCGCCCAAAAGTGTTTGATGGCGAGAGTTCCGATCTTATGCGCGGTATCGGCTCCTAGCAGCCTTGCGGTAACAGTTGCTCAAGAGTTTGGCATGACGCTCATTGGCTTTCTGAGGGAGCAGCGATTTAACGTCTATGCTGGAGTTGAGCGACTTAAATAGCCCGTAATAGCCTACTTATTTTTCCTACTATGACGACTCGCAATAACAGTCAGGGCTTTGATCCGAGCAGCATTGGGATCGACAATGGCAATCTGTGTGGACTCCCCTTCGATTATGATTCTGCGAAAATTATTCTTGTGGGTATCCCGTGGGAAGTAACAGTGTCCTATCATGCTGGAACTGCGCTCGGCCCCCATGCTGTTCTCAATGCCTCACGTCAGCTTGATCTCTATGACTTCGATAACCCAAACGGCTGGAAACAAGGCATCTTCATGGCGGCAATCTCTGACTCGATTCTCGAAACAAATCATGAGATGAGAAAGCAGGCATCACGCATTATCGAAGCCATGGAACGGGGAAAAGCAGTTGAGGATGATCCTGAACTCGTCCATGTTCTGACTACCGTCAATCGGGCCTGTGAGCAGTTGAACCAATGGTTGTTTGAGCAAACCCAAGGGGCGATCGCCCAGGGCAAGCGAGTTGGCGTGATTGGGGGCGATCACAGCACTCCCCTCGGCTGCATTCAAGCCCTCGCACACCACCATTCTGACGTCGGCATTCTCCACATCGATGCCCATGCCGATCTACGAGATTCGTATGAAGGCTTTCAATATTCTCATGCGTCTATCATGCACAATGTGCTGCAACTACCGCAGATATCAAAGCTCGTGCAGGTCGGTGTCCGCGATATTTGTCAAGCAGAAATTGATTGCATTCACAGCTCAAAAGGTCGTATTTCATCCTACTTCGACCCCGTTTTGAAACAAAAACTCTATGCCGGAATCCCTTGGCTCGACCTGTGTCACCAAATTGTTGAAGAATTACCGCAACAGGTCTATGTCAGCTTTGACGTAGATGGGCTCGATCCCAAGCTATGCCCAAGTACGGGGACTCCGGTACCGGGAGGGCTAGAGCTAGAGCAAGCCTTCTGTCTATTTCGAGAAATCATTTACAGCGGTAGGCACATCATCGGGTTTGATGTGTCAGAAGTAGGCAGCAGCGAATGGGATGGAAATGTGGGCGCACGAGCAGTTTATAAGCTCTGCAATTTGATGGGATTATGAAGCCGCTCTGTGCCTGTAGTGCTGCAAGATGTAAGTCTACGGGGATAATCGCACTGTTTTCCAGCTTTTATGATGGGTTTCTTGAGAAGAATCGCCTCCAATGCGCTGATATAAGATGCGATCGTGGAGACGACTCGGGCGACCTTGCCAAAACTCAATCGCCGTTGGCACAACTCGAAACCCTCCCCAATGAGGCGGTCGAGGCACAGGCTGATTTTGATACTGGTCCTTGAGCATTTGCAGCCTGTGCTCTAACACATCTCGGCTTTCAATGATCTGGCTTTGGTTTGATGCCCACGCTCCCAACTGACTCCCTTTGGGACGGCTGTTGAAATACTCATCAGATTCATCTGGCGGCACCTTCTGCACTGTTCCTTCAATCCGCACCTGTCGTTCGAGTTCTGCCCACCAAAAGACCAAAGCAGCATACGGGGTTTGTTCGAGTTCTTGACCTTTACGGCTCGTGTAGTTGGTATAGAGAACAAAGCCTCGTGCATCGACCCCTTTGAGCAACACGATGCGAGCAGATGGAACGCCATCTGGGTTGACCGTTGCCAAGGTCATGGCATTGGGCTCAGGTAATTCAGCGTTCACTGCCTGCTCAAACCAGCGCCGGAACTGCTGAAATGGGTTGGGGTCAAGGTCAGATTCGCTCAACCCATTTGCTGTATAGTCTCGGCGGAGTTCCGCGACGGATAGTTTCATGGATACACCATTCAAACTGGATGTTTAAAGCGATTGGTAATCTGCGCTAGCAAAAAGGGTAGCGCATTCTCAAAAAATGGTCGATACAGATATAGCCTTACGCGCTCGCGTTAGGACGCTGAACGTGTGTTTAGGATTCTGCCGCGGGACAGACGGCAACATCGTGCTAAATGCTTACGTTGAAATCAGAAGGATTTTGAAACCAATCTTGCATTAAATCTCAACGATGTCTCACGACAACTACGACGAAAAGTATACCAAACCTGATTTGCGTCGGCAGATTAAGGAGGAGATTAAGCAGTCAGATAAAGGCGGCAAGCCGGGGCAGTGGTCTGCGCGTAAGAGTCAACTGCTGGTGCAAGAATATGAACGGCAGGGCGGAGGCTATCGGCAAGATGAGAAGGACGACGCAGCTCAATCATTAGAAGAATGGACTGCCCAAAACTGGCAGACGAAGGAAGGAGACGGACGGGCGCGTCAAAACGGCATTACAAAGCGGTATTTGCCTGAAGCAGTCTGGGATGAACTCAGCGAAACCGAACGACGAGAAGCGGAGCGAACCAAGCAGAGAGGCGATCGCGCTGGTGAGCAGTATGTGGAATGGACACCTGCAATTCAACATGCGATGGAAAATGCAGGATATGCTCCAGACTCAGACGATGATGAGCTGACCAAACAAGCCCTCTATGAATATGCTCAAAAGCTCAATGTCGAGGGTCGGAGTCAGATGAATAAAGACGAACTCAAAGAGGCGATCGCCCAGGCAGTAACTCGACGGCTCCAGCATTACACCTATGATGAACTCTACGAGCAGGCAAAAGAGCTTGACATCGAAGGACGGAGCCACATGAATAAAGACGAATTAATCGCGGCAATTTCTACTAATCAGATTGCCAATGATGCATGAAACACCGCATTAGGTCGTCATATCAAGTCCCGATTTTGGACTTTCAATTTTCTTACTGCGGTGAGATAGGTCTAATTTGGCGTGAAGCTCATCTCTGATGCGGTTGAGAATCGAAGCTTCATCCAGTGACGACAAGATTTGCTCGATCACAGCTTTAGGGCCAGCCGCTCCCCAAGATGCACCGTTGGCAAGATATACCTTGGCAACTTGCCCAATGCCGTAGGTTGACACCCCTGCTATTCCTGCTTGGGTAAGCGCCACCGATAGATAGGGAGCGAGAGAAATCCCTCCGGTTGCGGGAATGGAAAGTCCTAAGAGGCTTTTTAGCGAACTTAGCCCTAAGGTTGCCAAGAGTTCGCCAGCAGTAATGCCACCCATGCTTAGCGCAATTTTCTGCAACAGCCCAATGGCGCCCTGTTGCGTCATTGAGATCCCATACAGCCGCGACAAGGTCAAAATCATAGCAATGTCGATGATGGCACCGCTCACCACATCGGCAAGAGTAATAGGATTGACTGCCACTGCGATCGCCTTAGCTATGACTGCATTCCAGATGACCTGATTTGCGCTGCGATCGCGGATTTCCATCTTCCGTTGAACAATATGCTCATTGACATCATCGGCGTAGAGCATTGTATTCAGCGCTACGAGAGATTTTCCCTCTCGATGAAGAATCTCTAAAATTTTGAGCTTAAGGTCGCTGACATCGGGCGGATCACGGTGCAACCGGGGCGTGAGTGTACCATCTGAGCGGCGCACTGCCTTAGCAACCCGTGGAGACGCTGCCGCCATCACAATCTCATTGGGTGAAAGCAATTCTCGCACCCGCTGGTCTCGAATCGTTTGGTAAATTGTACTACGGTCAGCATCGGGGTACTGGTCGATTTTGTTGAACACCAAGAGAATTGGCTTGCTGACCTGTCGCAGTTCAGACAGGGCTTCATATTCTACTTTGGTCATATCGCCCGCCACAATAAACAAAATCAGATCGGCCTGCCTGGCAATCTGACGGGCTAGCATTTCTCGGGCTTCGCCGTGGACTTCATCAATTCCAGGGGTATCAATCAGTTCAATTTGGGAGTTGTTGGCCCCTGGCAATGCGACCTTCAAGACATCCTGATTGCTACCGATTAGCGTTTCTCGTCCGATGCTCCAGTTGGCGCTTTGAACGGTTTTTGTGACCCCATGAATTGGCCCTGTTTCAAACACGTCGTGCCCGACAAGGGCATTCAGCAATGATGATTTGCCTCGTCCCACCATTCCAAAGGCAGCAATCTGAATCACCGCCCGATCGAGCCGTTCCATCATGCGTTCCAGGCTGGTGATCTCCGCTTCTAGCCCGGCGCGTTCACGGGATGATAAATCCAGGCGATTGAGCAGTTCGTGGATCGCATCCTGGGCGCGTCGATAGTTTAGCTCAGACTGGATATCTTCAAAGCCGCTAATTACGTCGTCTAGTTCATGTTCAAAACTAGATTGAGAGTTGGGGATGGGGTCTGTCATTAAAGATCTAGCAGGGAATACCTAATTAATAGTGGATGATACCGCGCGTTATACCGATCCTATCGAATTCAAGGAATGTGTTGCGTAATCTTTATAGCCCTACGGGCTCAGGTTTGTGTGGTGAGCCCGCGCGCCGCGGGGGCTCACCACACGTTCAACGGCCTAACGCGATCGCGCCCTCCTTTACTCATGCCGCTCATTATCCCACTGCTCCCTCATCGACACTTGCACGACTTGTCGTTCGTCGAGTCGGTTTGCGCCGCTCCGATTTACGTCGTCCGCCTGCCATTTCATAGGCATAGCTGTCTTTGCCATAGCGTACGCCAAACCCCGACAGCATATGATCCGAAAAATCCATCAGCTTGCGCTCTACTTCCAGCATTTCGCTATAGGCTCCGTCTACCATCGACAAGGTTCGGTTATAGGCAGCTAGCTTCTGACGCATCTCTTGAATGATTGCTTCATAGGCTTCCATCGTCCAACCGTTGCCAAAGTCAATCTCCTCCGTAACCGACTGCATCGCCGCAAAGCGCCGTTCTGCACTGTTTAAAGCCTGTGAATTTCGTTTAGGTCTTGGCATTTTGATCCCTCTACTGTTTAGGAAATATAGCGGTGTGCGCTTGGATGACGATTACACCCTAAGCTAGGGAAATAGGCGATCGCCTGAGTAATTCTTCTGAATAAATGCGGCTCCGAGTTAGCCCAATACCAAAATTCTCGTAGATTTTCTGTCTGTGCGATCGCTATATCAACTAATGCCTCGGCAATGATTCAAAATGCCTGGGCAATGATTCAAAATGCATCGAGAATATCAAATACGCTTATGCATTATTTAATAACGTCTAAGCAAAGCTAATTATTCAGCACTCAATTAAGCAAGTGCTGTACTGATTTTCTCAATTTGTGGACTCAAACTCTTAAAACCCTTGCCCAATCATAAGTATTGTTTAAGCGTTATTTGATATCGTCTAAACACAGCTTATCTTTTGTATTTGTTTTGATGACTTACTATCACGAATCGATCCGTTAGTTTTTCATATCCTAACCTTGAGAATTCTGCGTTTGAGAGCCGCTCATAAAATGACATTCGGGAATTTTAAGTTTTTTCGTAACTACTCAGGTTGAAGCGTAGTA
>DBGGTD010000282.1:0-7844 GCA_051162585.1 Elainellaceae cyanobacterium | reverse complement strand
ATTACGACTTGCCCCGTAGCCTAGAGAGCTATTATCAGGAAGCGGGTCGAGCGGGTCGAGATGGCGAACCTGCCCGCTGCCTATTGTTTTTTAGTTACGGAGATTTGGGCACGCTCAACTATCTTATCGATCAAAAGCCAGATCCCAACGAACAGCGCATTGCTCGGCAACAGGTACGTCAGATGGTTGATTATGCAGAGGGCTTTGACTGCCGACGCACGATTCAACTCCGCTATTTTGGTGAAGCATTTCCGGGGGGATGTGGCAATTGTGATAACTGCCTGCACCCACTGCCGCTGGAAGATTGGACGATTGAGGCACAAAAATTTCTGTCGTGTGTGGCTCGCTGCCGAGAACGCTTTGGCATTAACCACATTATTGACGTGCTGCGAGGGTCAAAGAATAAAAAGGTCTTGCAAAACGGACACGATCGCCTCTCAACATACGGGATTGGTCAAGATCACAGCGTCGATGACTGGAAAACTCTAGGGCGATCGCTCCTTCATCAGGGGCTCATGGACGAAACGATGGACGGATATCCGGTGCTGAAGCTTAACCCTCTAAGTTGGGAGGTGATGCGAAAGCAACGCCCTGTCAGCATCGCAGTGCCAAAGCAGACAACTCCTGTCAGCGAATCTCAATCTCAGCAGCACGTTGAAGCTGAAATGCTATTTCAACAACTGCGATCGCTCCGTAAGACAATTGCTGACGAACAATCTGTGCCCCCCTATGTGGTATTTGCAGATTCTAGCCTGCGCCTCATGACTCAGCTCAAACCTCAAACTCTAGAAGAGTTTGCCCAAATCTCAGGAGTCGGTCGCCGTAAACTAGAACGCTATGGCGATCGCTTTATTACAGAGATTCGTGCCTATTGTCGAGACAATCATGCTGACGATTAGGCCGAATCAATCCTGCTCTTTTTCTTCAGACGCACGCGCCAATTCGGCATAGAGATCATATTCCCCGATCCAGACAGTTGCTAACAGCCTCATGCCGTGCTCGCTCAACAGGGCCTCAGGACCCGCGACCTCCACATCGTCTGGGGTTCCCCCGGCTGCAAGCACCAGATCGTTGATCCATTCGCTGCAAGGCTCAGCAGAATTCTCGCATCTAAGGAGATGTTCAATGTAGGCTCGGTTAGAAAGGCTTAATCGACGACTGAGTAACTCATATAGAGCAATTCCTGTCCGCTCCTCAACTCCGGCCAAGACCTGGTTTAGATACCATGCTGCCTGTTCTTCAGGAAGTTCGCGGATGCGATAAGTGATGTAATCGAGAATGTTGCCGACAAAGTTTGTGCCGAGATGGTCGTGAATTGCATCAACCGCTTCAGATGGGTCTCGCTCAACTACGGCAGTAAAGCTATCCCAATTAATCTGAGGATACTGCTGCTTGAGAATCTGATACCCGCGCTCAGTCAGGCGAAGACCTCCGTCATCCGGACTAATGGAAAAATCTTCACCCGGTGTCGCGCCTGCTTTGGTTAGAGACTGAAAGATCTCGAATGATTGTTGATGCATAAGTTGTGCGGCTCAACTCAATATGACACAAAAGTTAATATCCTATGGGCTAACACACACCATAGCTGTCTCAAAAGACTCTTTTTTGTATTCTAGACAACAAGTGCCGATAAAATTAAGCATTTATGCTTATCGATTGATTAATCTATATCTTTAGGAATACTCTGGTGTACTCTTATGCACTACTGTGATGTGCCGAGAAAATCTGGAAATTCGGCAAATTAATACGAGTTCTATAGCAATCCCAGATGGTTTGTGTGGTGAGCCCCCGCGGCGCGGGCCTCACCATACGTTTAACGTCCTAACGCAAGCCCGTGGGGCTATATAGCCCTACGGGCTTAGATTTCTGTATAAAACCCGGCAACGCGGAGGCTACACGCGTTCGGCATCCTAACGGCAGAGCGTGACGAGATTGTCTACCTAACACACGAACGGTTAAATCTAATTTCGCGATCGCCCTGTCTGGCGAACCATTACGGTAATTAAGGTAATCAGCGTAATAGAAATGACAAAGAATAACAAAATAGCGCTGAAGACGGGCAAATTTTCGTGATTGCTTGCGTCCAAGATGAGATAAGTGGTGTATGCGCTGTAGTAGCCCAAAAACAAAAGCCCTTCCCATCGGCTAATCACATTGCCGCTAAAGAAAATGGGTAAACACGCTATGGCAACTGCAATCATTACCGGAATATCAAATCTCAAGGCAGGTGCATCAATGGCGACCCCATTGGGTGACACAATTCCCGCCATGCCGAGCACAGCCAGAATATTGAAAATATTGCTGCCAACGACGTTTCCTACGGCGATATCTCGCTGTCCACGAATACTGGCAATAAACGATGTAGCCGCTTCTGGTAGTGAAGTGCCCGCTGCGATAATGGTTAATCCAATCACCAGTTCGCTCACGCCTAGGTCTTGGGCAATGGCGATCGCCCCCGCAACCAGCCAACGAGAGCCCCAAATCAGCAGCGCTAATCCTCCTAGAATAAAGCCCACATTTGTTACCCATTGACGGGATGAAGGCGGACTTTGGCGACCATACTGCTCTGCATATTCATCTTGAACTTTGGCATCGTGCTCTCTGCGGCTCTGAATAATCAAGAATGCCGTATATACAACCCCGCCGATCACCAATAAGGTGCCATCTAGCCTACTGATGCGTTGATCTAGACCTAATAACAGCATTAATACTGACACGCCAATCATAATCGGCACATCCAGCTTCACGAGCTGCTGGGCGACCACCAACGGGGCAAAAGCAGCCGAAAATCCTAAGATAAACAAGACATTAAAGATATTGCTGCCGACAACATTGCCAACGGAAATTCCCGCTTGCCCTGACAGATTAGCCTGCAAACTCACGGCCATTTCGGGGGCACTTGTTCCGTATGCCACAACGGTCAAACCAATGATTAAGGGTGAAATTCCAGCCGCTGCGGCTAACCACGACGCTCCCCGAACTAACGCCTCAGCACCGGCCACAAGCAGTACAAGACCCGCACCTATTAAACCGAGTGCTTCTATATTCATAGAATTCCTTTAGTCATAGAATTCCTCTCATGCACGAGGAATCCCCTAATCGAATCCCTGGGAATGCTGCCAATTTGATGTGCAGCGTGCCGCTCCTAAGATTATTGGGCATTTGCAGGTAAAACTATCACGAATAAGTTCTCAAGCACGATAGAAAAAACTGTCCTAACTACGTGCTTATACAGACTTTGATGCATCGGCTTAGGGTAGCGATGTGAAATCTATCATAATACCTGGGTGTATTCTCGTGTCGTCGCGGCTAAGAGATTAACGGCGACGAGCTTTGCTAATCATTTTTCGAGAAAAGCGGAGCGGAATGTCTTCTATTTCTGCCCAATCTTGGAGAATTTTGAAAAATGCCTGGCGATCCTCAGCCTGCAACACAGCGGTCTGATCGGCTGTTTCGATCACGTAGGGATACCCACTGCCAATAATGACCTCGCCTCGCACCCAATCCATCACGCGAGGGAGTAGACCAGCCTCGTACATCCAAAGCGGGACTTCGATGCGAGCTGGATATCCCTCACGGGTCGTCTTCAGGTATGTAAAGGCAATCTGATCTCGCTGTTCTTTATAGTCCAATCGAATTCCAGCACGCTGACACAAAAACAGGGAGGTGCGATCGCCCCAGTTCATGTGCTCGTTGATTAAGAGCGGGTCTGTAATCGACGGGCAGTCTGGCAACTTAAATAGCTGCTGGAGCATTCCTGTTAAATCGTTTGCCTGCGACGTATCCACATACCCTACTAGCGGTACTCGATAGGTGCTACTGGCTCGTAATAGCTCCAAAAAACAGCGCACATATTTTTGTTTAAGCTCGTAATCGAACGCATCGGCAAACGTGCCGACCAAGGCCCCGTCAAAGAATACTAAACAATCAGTGCGATTGGGATGCTCTTGCATGTATTGAATGAGGCGCTGAGCTTCCATTTCAAAACGCCGAAAATTGACCGTGCGATCGACGGGTTCACCCGTATTGCCCGCTCGTAAATCAGTAGGAGTCATAACATCTAACTCGATGTCTTTTTCGTAGCCTCCGCTCGGCAGATGAAGATTTTCAAACCAGCCCACCTGGACCAGTGCAACCGGAATCGATACATCCTTCCCGGGAAAAATTTGAGAGCCGTCTACCGCAAATGTGGTGATTCCCGTTAGGCGATCGCGCACCCATGCCAAACTTTGTTCACGGTTTTGCCAAACAAACTTAAATGGAACTATGCACTGTTCCGTATTGCTCAGAGATTCGAGAGGCTTGGCACCGGCGGCACCGGCTTGGCAAGAAAATTCTGTCTCTATTTTTTCGCTAGACCACTGCGCGAGCTTTGCTAGTGACACTCGATATTTCTGCAAAATATTCCAGGTTTCACGATTAAAGGCTTGAAAATCGTCGCGCTTGGCGTTGAGAATGTCATGAATTTGGGAAGGCTTGATTGGCATAACCCGGCAGAAAATTTAGATCAGTATCGATAATCTTAAGCGGTTGAGCCTCCTGTCATACCGGCTCATGGGTCAAGATTTTTGGAGGAGGTGCAACGCTGATTACGAGCATCCTCTCGTCACTATTTAGTCTTGACATATGACAGCATCTAGTATCTCTTTTTGCTCATCGTCTATGAAAAACGTATCGCTATATTAAGCTCTATTGCATTCTAGTCACATCCGGCGGTGTAAGTAAAAACAGGTCAAACGTCCGTGATACGATTCATCCCGTAACCTTGGAGATTGGGGAGAGACACCTTTGGCACTACGGGTTGCTGTTGTTGGATCCGGTCCAGCAGGTTCTTCCGCTGCTGAGACACTAGCAAAAGCTGGTATCGAAACCTTTTTAATTGAACGCAAGTTAGACAATGCTAAGCCGTGCGGTGGTGCGATTCCGCTTTGCATGGTTAGCGAATTTGACCTGCCACCTGAGATCATCGACCGTCGTGTTCGGAAGATGAAGATGATCTCACCCTCTAATGTTGAGGTCAACATTGGCAGTACGCTCAAAGATGATGAATATATCGGAATGTGTCGTCGCGAAATCTTAGATGGATTTATGCGAGATCGAGCAGCTCGATTAGGAGCAACACTCATCAATGGCACCGTTCATAAACTTGAGCTGCCAAGCAACGAGAAAGCTCCCTATGTGATTCACTATGCGGATCACTCTAATGGAAGTCTTACAGGCATTAATAAAACCCTAAGCGTCGATTTGGTGATTGGTGCGGATGGAGCAAATTCTCGAGTAGCACGCGCCATTGATGCTGGAGACTATAACTATGCGATCGCCTTCCAAGAGCGTATTCGCCTGCCCGATCATCTGATGGAATATTACGAAGAGTTGGCAGAGATGTACGTCGGTGACGACGTGTCTCCTGACTTTTATGCATGGGTATTCCCAAAATACGATCACGTTGCGGTCGGCACCGGAACGATGAAAGTGAACCAAGCCAAAATTAAGAAGCTTCAGGCGGGTATTCGTGCTCGTGCCGCTCATCGCCTTGTCGGTGGCGAAATTATCAAGGTTGAGGCTCACCCCATTCCTGAGCATCCGCGCCCACGTCGCGTGAGAGGACGGGTTGCACTGGTGGGTGATGCTGCCGGAACCGTGACGAAGTCATCAGGCGAAGGAATCTATTTTGCAGCAAAATCAGGACGGATGTGCGCTGAAGCCATCGTCGAATTTTCTCAAAATGGTCAGCGCATCCCAACCGAAGGTGATCTCAAGACGTATCTACAGCGGTGGGATAAACAATACGGCATGACTTATCTCGTGCTGGATTGGCTTCAGCGAGTCTTCTATCGGTCAGATGCGACTCGTGAGGCATTCGTCGAGATGTGTTCTGACATGGATGTGCAAAAGCTGACGTTTGACAGCTATCTATACAAGACGGTTGTTCCTGCTAATCCATTCACGCAGCTTAAGATCACGGCAAAGACCCTGGGCAGTTTACTTCGTGGGAATGCTCTGGCACCTTAGATAGTAACTGAGGCGGGTCGCTGCTTCGTTAGCATCTTTTAGGTTCTCTGTATGGCGATCGCTCTTATAAGGAGGGCGATCGCTCTTTTTTGCTGATCTTTAACAGGGCATGTCAGCTTGCAAGGGGTCGCCTTGTCCGGTAGCGTGATGCCAGCCAAAATTACCGACTTACTACTATGCGACGGATCCTATTAACGGGCATCATTGTCTTTCTGGCGATGGCGTCCCTTGGCTTAAAACAATCCACCCAAAAAAGGGAGCAGTGTGGCGTTGCCTCATACTACACGCGAGGAGACATCACTGCTAATGGAGAAGCGTTCAATCCGGGGGCGTACACAGCCGCCCATCGTTGGATTCCCTTCGATACCTGGGTGACTGTGGTAGATCAGGATACGGGGCTTGCCGTAGATGTCCGAATCAACGATCGGGGGCCTTGGGTTGACCGCCATATTCTAGATTTGACTCCGACTGCGATTGACACCATCGACCCAAACCGAACGTCGGATCTTCGACATGTCTGTCTGTATTGGTAAATATTCTGGATAATACCCAGGGCGATCGCTGTTAGTTCTTCTGCGTGCGAGGAATTATCCTGATATCCATGCATCGAGGCTGGAAAACATAATCGATGGGCATTATTTATAAGGCAAGAACATAAATCGCCTAGATAACAATGTAGTGACCTTAACATTCAATGGTATTGTGAATGACGGTCAGCCCTTGCAAACGGTTAATGATGAGCAGCCTCTTAGATGATTCTTGACCCTGTTCTAGCCGACAACCTTTGTGAATCGTGCGTCTAACCAAGACTTATCCTATGTTCGTGTGATTTGAAGTTTCCTCATGCTGACATTTTTGTCAATTCTTTCGTTTGCCCAGGTTGCGCTTCCAGTTAATCCTCCTCTTACACCGCCTCCTGCTTCAACAATCCGTAGAGAAATTGTCGAACCTCAAGAGGTGAGGCCGCTACCTGGAAATCTCGACACAACGCCCGTTTTCAATAGCAATAGCCCTGAAGTCATTCAGCGTGAAGGAATTTTGCTGTCTACGTTTCCTCCTGACGGCATGGCTGTTTCTTCGGCTCACCTAAACTACGCATTTGACGGACGGTTTGACGTATTTGCCCATCACATCGCTAAGGGATTAAATCCAGATGATGTCAGGACGCTCTACGTCGGTGTTGTTGTCTACAACCCTAACGAGCGCCCTGTAACGGTTGATGTTCTTCAGGGCGTCAGCTATCTCAGTCAGGAAGCTCCATTCAGAAGTTTGCCTGCCTATGTTGCCAATCCCCTGGGCACTGTCTTTTCAGGACCTGGCAGTCGTACTATGGCCGATATTTTACGGGGCGATCGCCAATCCCACTGGCCTACAGTCTTAGAAATTCCGCCTAAACACGCTCAAATTTTGATGAATGTGCCGATTCCGTTACGACAATTGAGCGTACCAACCAATGGCAGTCTTCCGCCAGGCAGAACGATTTTGCCCCCACTTGCGCCACCTAATGCAGCAACCCATGGGAATAGCAACAGAGCAAGTCAGTCGAGTTCCCAGCAATCTTCTCCCGAGCCCCGCTTGATTCCTGACAATCGCCCCATCCCAATCAATGGACGAACGGCTCTGATGCGGTTGTGGAGCAGTAGCCCAGTGCATGTGGCGAGCTTAGCCATGTATGCCCCCTCTACCCCTGACGGCAATGAGCGCGTACCAACATTATATGAGTGGCTCCAATTGCTTACACGAGGAGGGTTAGCGGGACCGCGCGATCGCCCGCCTACCTCTCCCGATACCCGATATTTTCTTCGATTTTTCTATGGTCGAGTGGCGGGGGG
>DBGGTD010000281.1:0-3920 GCA_051162585.1 Elainellaceae cyanobacterium | reverse complement strand
GCTTACAGCCCATCTAGGATTGCTATAACTGATTTGATCAATATTTATTATTAGAAATGAGAATTGAAATTCAGAGCTTACGTGGAGATTCTTTATGATATTTACCAATATTTCAAAAGCGCTATTTTTCAGAGGATTTTATATTGAAATTTATCTGAGAATCAGCAAATATCTGTATAAGATGCGCAAAAATCCGAACTGGTTCTTAATGTCTATAGCCGGTAGATTTAATTTTATTCGTTTCATCATTAAAAAGACAGCCCAGCAGCCAAATATTCAACAATATAAATCTGTTTCTCTGCCTTCTAAGTTTTCAAATATTGATACTGATACTATTGCAAAAATCCTAGAAAAAGATGGATTATATCTGGGCATCAGATTGCCAGACCGTATTTCACAAGAAATACTAGGATTTGCTTACTCAACGCCATGCTACGCAAATTTAAATCCCCAGCATGGTTTTCTGTATTCTGAAAAGGAATACATCAGCCAGCGTCAACCCCTATTCACGGCCCAGTATTTCAATACGAGTTTATTATGCCCAGCCATCGCAGCGTTAGGGCAAGACCCAAAGCTGCTTGAGATTGCCGCGATGTACTTTGGCGCTAAACCTATCTTTACTGGAAGTCGACTTTGGTGGAACTTTGTTGTCGATGATAAAAAACCCTATGATTCCAATAAGTCTATAACGTTTTTTCATTACGATTTAGACGACTATGCGTGCCTTCGATTTTTCTTTTATCTAACAGACGTTGATCGCGATAGCGGGCCCCATGTTTGTGTCCGAGGCAGTCACTCAAACAAGAATCTTTTCCATACTATTTGGCCTGTCAAGCGCCGCAGCGATGACAATATTTCTGCCTATTATGGCTCTGAAAACATTGTTCCTATTTGCGGCAACACGGGGTTTGGGTTCGCTGAGGATACTTTTTGCTATCACAAAGCAACTCGTCCTCTCAATCGAGATAGACTAATGCTTCAAATCCAGTTCGCGATTCATGACTATGGCTTGCATAATGACTTAAAAGATCCTTCGTTATTAGCACACCCGCATGATTTTACTGCCGGAGCCGTTTCTCGATGAATTTGGAATAATGGAAGAAGACCTATCATTCTAAATATTGGCTCATGCTGCATCGCCCGATCTACTTAGACTGTCATTCAACGACGCCCCTAGATGAACGGGTCTTGAATACGATGCTCCCGTATTTCACGCAGCATTTTGGCAATCCTGCGAGTGTGACCCATGCATACGGTTGGGAGGCGGAAGCAGCCGTCAAGAAGGCGCGAGAAAGTCTTGCTGATGTCATTCATGCTTCTCCAGAAGAAATCATTTTCACAAGTGGTGCTACAGAAGCCGATAACCTTGCAATCAAGGGTGTTGCAGAGGCGTATATTGCCCATGGGCGTCATATCATTACGGTGCAAACAGAACACAGCGCTGTACTTGATCCGTGTCGGTATTTAGAGTCACTCGGCTTTAACATGACCTATCTGGGCGTTCAACCAGATGGGCTAATTGATTTAGAAGAGCTTGAGCAGGCGTTTCGACCCGATACGATCCTCGTCTCTGTAATGGCGGCAAATAACGAAATTGGGGTCTTGCAGCCGCTTGCTGCGATTGGGTCAATATGTCATGAACGGCACGTTCTCTTTCACACGGATGCTGCGCAAGCGATTGGCAAAATTCCTTTGGATGTGAATGAGATGCAGATTGATTTGATGTCTCTTACTGCCCACAAGGTCTATGGGCCGAAGGGTATTGGGGCCCTTTATGCCCGTCGTTGCAATTCTAGAGTTCAACTAGCGCCACAGCTTCATGGCGGCGGGCACGAACGCGGATTGCGATCGGGAACGCTGTATACACCGCAGATTGTTGGGTTTGCTGAAGCCGTTGACCTTGCACGCTCTAAGATGACATCAGAATCGCAACGGTTGCTACAGTTGCGCGATCGCCTCTGGAATGCCCTCAAGGACCTCGAAGGAGTTCGTTTGAATGGTCATCTGACTCAGCGACTCCCCGGCAATCTCAATGTCAGCATCGAAGGCGTTGATGGTCAGGCTCTGCTACTTGGGTTGCAGCCAACTATGGCAGTTTCATCTGGATCGGCCTGCACGTCTGCGGATCTGTCTCCGTCTCACGTCCTGATGGCGCTCGGACACTCTAAAGAAAGTGCTTACGCATCCATACGATTTGGACTTGGACGATTTAATACGGCGGATGAGATTGACCGGGTTGCTGAGGAGGCGATCGCCATCATTCAGTCACTTCGGGGTGTTCGAAACTTCAGCGTGCAGCCCAGTCGAGGGTGAGATCATTAGAGGCAGCCAATATTTCTCAACGCATCTTCTGCGGCTTGTTTTTCAGCATCTTGCTTGCGCCGTCCCGTTCCGCTTCCATAGACTTTGAGCTTGACCCTTACTTCTGCTGTAAATTCTTTCGCGTGGTCAGGACCATGCTCATTGATAATGACGTATCTAGGGACTTCGCCCAGTTCCTTAAGCGCCCATTCTTGAAAACGACTTTTAACGTTGACGCGGGATGCTGAAACGACGAGGCTATCAATCGCCGAATCGAACAGCGGAATCACATAGTCTCGAACCGGTTCAATATCAGAATTATTGTCGAGAAAGTAAGCCCCGACTAATGCTTCCAAGGCACTGCTGAGCAGATTGGCGTTGTGCCGCCCCCCTTCCTGTTCGGCTCCTTTGCCTAAGCGGAGGAAATTTCCTAGCTCGAGGGCGATCGCAAATTTTGCAAGCTGGGTTTCATCTACAAGGGCAGCCCGTAGAGGAGTGAGAATTCCTTCTGGCTGATTGGGATATCGTTTATACAAATACTCACCGCTGAGAAAATTAAGAACAGCATCCCCCAGAAACTCCAGTCGCTCATTGTGATTAAGAGACATCGTCTCATTCGCATACGAACGATGCGTCATGGCTTGCTCAAACAATAGTAAATTTTGGAACGCTGGACGCTGCATGATCGCCTCGACTTCATTCACACATAATATCCACCTAAGGAATTCATTCAATTTTCTTGGCTTTGCGGCATCTTAACCCTCAGACTTTAAATTATGTGAGTTTATTGAAGATGGCAAAGCGGTCTAGCTATCCTAGTTTTTACTGGATTATCTTTTTCTAGAACAACTCTTTACGGACTTGTCCGTTAAAACACGGAGTGAATCATAGACAACGCCTTGTAGAATGGCGTTACGGTTGGGGTGTATCGTTAATCACAATCTTGAAATTGTCTCTCATCCATCTAGGTGAGCTGGTCGAACGATGTAAATTTATTTGAATTCGATCAGTCTGTATGTAGATGCAGTTTTCTGCCCCCCAGAGATGTTGCACTATGAACTCTTTGATTACAGCCCCCATCTCTTCGAATATGTTAAGAGAAGCAATTCACCGCATTTTTGACACGGGAAAGATCACCCGTGAAGATAAGAATGTTCTTCTACGAGCAACGGCCTCTAATTACTCGTTAACCGTAGATGAGCTTCATCAGGTCAGACGTGTGTTCGATCGATTACAAATGGGGTTGTTGAAGGTTGTGGACTAAATCTAAGTTCACGTAGGCCGAGCAACTCAAACCCAGACAACTTAATCGGCTAGATGCGTGAATATACGGGGGGAGAATGATGTTGAGGTTCTCCTCCTTTTTACGTAGGGACGTAACTCTTGATCAAATGTCCAGGCTGGGGAGCTGACGTGCAATCCCTCAATAGGCGTGGCTGATCAGATGTATGAAATTTTGGTAAATGCAATATAAAGACGCGATGCAACAGATTAACTCAATCTGTATGAGAAAAAACTATAGGAAAGCTTGCTATATCTAGGCTCTAATGGGTAAAAATTTGGTCAATTGGGTGAGTCTGCGGCTGGCGTTTCTAAAACGGTTTGCTAGGATTTAGCAG
>DBGGTD010000280.1:0-3640 GCA_051162585.1 Elainellaceae cyanobacterium | reverse complement strand
AAACCACCACATCATGCAGATGTATCAGCTCAACTACGCTCAGCCCTATGAATGGTCAAAACCCATTCCTACCGTGAATCCCAATGAGGTGATGCAAATTCTCACAAAACGCATGATGGGCTTGAGCGATTAATCCAAAGTAGTAATGCCGAATGTCAGTAGTGCGATCGCCCCTTCCTTTGAGATTCGAAGGTATGGGGCGATCGCCCCTCCAAGATTTAGCGAACATTGGCAATGCTTTCTGTTTTTGGGAGAGAAAGTGAAAGATGCCCCAACTTTTCAGCCTTCGTTGAGAGATAGCGAGCATTAAACGAATTAATATCTGCCACCAACGGAATGCGATCGACCACATTTAGCCCAAACCCTCTCAAGCCTGCGATTTTACGAGGATTGTTGGTAATCAGCCGAATATTGCGAACACCAATATCATTGAGAATTTGTGCGCCGATGCCATAGTTTCGCAAATCAGGCTTAAACCCGAGTTTTTCGTTCGCTTCAACCGTATCGAACCCCTTATCTTGCAACGAATAGGCTTTGAGTTTATTCACCAACCCAATGCCTCTACCCTCCTGTCGCAGATAGACCACAACGCCCTGTCCTTCCTGCTCGATCATTCGTAATGATGCATGAAGTTGCGCTCGACAATCACATCGCAGAGAGCCGAGGATATCCCCGGTCAAACATTCAGAATGCACGCGCACCATCAACGTCTGGTCATGAAACATAGCAGGATTACCTTTGACAATCGCAATGTGTTCTGACTGATCGAGTACATTGCGATACGCATAGGCATCAAATTGACCAAACTTAGTTGGCAGATTAGTTGAAGCTTCACGGTGAACCAACCGTTCATGGCGTAAACGATAGTTGATCAAGTCCGCGATGCTAATTATCTTCAACTGGTGAATTCGCGCATACTCGATGAGATTTGGCAACCGTGCCATTGATCCATCAAGATTCTGGATTTCGCAAATTAGCCCTGCTGGATGAAGCCCCGCAGATCGCATCAGATCGACAGCGGCTTCAGTATGTCCGGCTCTGACCAAAACCCCGCCCTTCTTGGCTCGCAGCGGGAAGACATGCCCCGGACGACATAAATCATCCGGTTGAGTCGCGGGGTTAATACAGGCTTGAATCGTCAGTGCTCGGTCTTTTGCCGAAATCCCCGTTCCGCCGCCAAGTTTTTTAGATGCATCAACGCTGACTGTAAATGCAGTTTCATGGTCATCAGTATTCCGCTGAACCATGTCTTTTAAATTGAGTTCATCGAGGCGAGAACCCTCCATTGCAAGACACAATAGCCCACGGGCATGAGTCGCCATGAAGTTGATGACTTGAGGCGTAACAAACTGAGCTGCACAGATTAGATCGCCTTCATTTTCCCGATGTTCATCATCTACAACAATCACCATGCGTCCAGATCTTAATTCTGCTAATGCATCTGGAATTGAACTAAATAAATGGCGATCGATTGAGACGGGTTCGGTGGTATTAGTCTGCATTCGTGATTTCAAAAATAAGATGAATTAACGGCCCAATTACAACTACTAATTACAACTATTAATCGACAGCTTAGCGATGACTGATATGACAAATCGTGATTTTCAATACATATTTAAGGCTGTGCTATTCCATTTTGGAATATATAAGCTGAAGTGCTATCAAATTCAGATGTCCAAATTGGAAAAATGTATGGCTTAGAGCGTAATAGCTTCATCAATGACAGATAGGCATGAGGCAAATATCATTTTTCCTTAAAAAATCTGCGGATTTTTTACGCTATCAATTCATGATCAGATCACGATCAGAATGACTTTCTTAAACGCTTTATTCCAAAAGAGAATATAAGATTTAGTAAATTTGGCTACGGAATTTAATTGATTTGATTGAGATATTCCATAACGTGATAGCGGAATAAATGTTACGTATATCTGCATACAATGTTTAGAAAAATAGCTGATAATGTTTATTTTCAAATCACCCAATAAAATAGTTTGTCACTTTCTTTTATGAGATTTGGGAGTAAAGAATGGCAGGTCTTGAGTTAGTTGCAAATCCTTCTTTGGCTCCAAGCCAAGGGATAGCAATGTTATTTTTGCTTGGATTAATATCATTAGGAGTCGCCTTTTATGTAAAATCCAAGCTTGTTAAAAATACGCATGATTTCATCATTGCAGGACGTAAGTTAGGGTTTGGGTTTGGTGTCGCCGGGTTAATTTCAGTCTGGACATGGGCGATGGCAGTGATGATGTCGGCTGCTATGGCATATAACTTTGGATTGTCAGGATTGTGGTGGTTTACAGTCCCGAATGGGCTTGCTGTGATTGCTGTGATTCCATTTGCTAAGCAACTTCGGGAGAAGATGCCACATGGCTATACCATGGGTGAGTTTGTAAGTTCACGCTTTAATGGCGCAAAGTTAGCGCGCATTGTGGTAACCGTGGGTTTAATTTTCGGTTCTCTCATTGAAATCATCATCAATTTGAAAGGTACGTCGCTGGTGATTTCTACGGTATTTGGGATGAACCCAACGACCGTTGCCGTTATTGCGATCGCCATCGTGCTGGTTTACAGCATGCTGGGTGGACTGTGGGCATCGATGTCTACGTCAACGTTAACTACTTTGTTTATTACCGTTCCGGCATCAATTGTGATCGTCTCGGTGTTACAGCATCTTGGCGGTGCTGCTCCCATTTGGGAAGAAGTATCCGCGCGAGGTAGCGAGCTATTATCCGTAACACGAGCGGATGTTCCAGCCGCGTTTGGAATCACCCTAGCGTTAGGATTATTGACAGCAACATTGGCAGGTCAATCTTTCTGGCAGGTCGTTTGGGGTCTCAAGCCTAAAGAAGTAGGACGGACATTCCTTTGGGCAGGGTCGTGGTTCTACCCAATCCCAATTTGCTTGGGGCTTTTAGGGCTCATTGGAATTGCACTCAATGTAGATCTGGCGACCGATCTGGGCAATGATGCTGCCGCAGTTGGACCGTTTGTAATTTCCCATATCGGCTTACCCAACTGGTTGATCTATTCCTATGTTTTTGTGATTCTTTCTGCCTGTTATTCAACGATGGATGGGGCACTGGCATCTCTCAGCTCTATTGCCGCCGTGGATGTGATTAAGCCTGTTTCACCCCAGGTTCAAGACCGTACTCTGTTTGGTTTAACCAGGATTTCAATGTTGGTTGCAGCCGCAATTGCATTGATCGTGGTGCTATCGGGGATAGACTTCGTCACGATTGTGTTAACGACCTATGCCATTCGCACCGCAATTTTGGTACCGTTGATGCTCTCAATCTTTTGGCCCAAGATGACCGCGAATGGGTTTGTTTGGGGAACGATTGCGGCGATCGCTATTGGCATGCCATTGCGGATGGTGTTTGGTGATCTAATCGGGACGCTTGCCATCTTAGGGATTAGTGCCGTGGTGCCTATCGTTCTCAGCTTTTCTAATACGCGTCCATTTGATTACAGTTCGCTTAAGCGAGTTGAAGATATCTAGACGCGAGCAGCTATTGAGTTTGGGCGATCGCGACAGTAGTTCGGAATAGGGCGCATCGTAAGACACGTTGTAAATCGACGTCACCACAGAAAGAGGGCAACTATGAAGACTCCAGCACATAATCATTCTTTGAACGGG
>DBGGTD010000279.1:0-5026 GCA_051162585.1 Elainellaceae cyanobacterium | reverse complement strand
GGCGGTGATGCTAATCGTGTCTCCTGACGAATTTTGACTGACCAGACGATGGGGAATATGCTTATTTTGCAAGGGTTCTCCAGTGGGCAGTTCAACGGAATGCTCTTGCACCATGAGCCAACGATATCCGCATTCTTTGAGCACTCGAATAAATTCGTACAGCGTATCAGGATGATTGGGCAAGTGCATCTCTGGAGGAGAAAACCCTTTGACACGCTGCAGAGCCTCCCACCCAAACAATGCGGCAAAGTGATGCTGCCATGCTTGAATGTGCAGCTTGAGGTCTGGAATCGGGGTCGATGGGATGACGGCATGACTCCACATCGTACCCAGCCACTCTACGTATGGCTGATAGGCTGCATCGCATGTGATGTGTTTCAGGTTGTTGAGAATGTCGTTTCGCCCCATCTGATGCAATCCCCAAAGTAGATTGCCCGAATAGTCGAGCATGACACGGGGATTGCACCCTTGATTAATCAGATCGGGGATGAAGTCTGCAATGCGGCTGTAGCAGTATGAGAAAGGGCCTGCATTATGATTGTCGCCCTCGTAGGGATGCTCAAACATATATTGCAGATTACTGATCAATTCTCCGTTTTCCCCAGCCGGAATGATGGGCTGATGCATGTGGAGGGCGATCGCAAATCCGGCTGAAATCTGATCAGGTTGTATATTAGACTGCGGCAAAAAGACGGATTGATTATGCGACACTGCAGACCGTAATTCTGGCTCCCAACCACAGATATTGGGTAAGCCATCTACTGTATCCGGTAAGTCAGGCAGAGCAGAAGCAGCAGATTGAGTGAGAGAAGCCATTGCGTTCTTATAGTACTCAGTTCAACTCGATTTCAGTGTAGCTCTTAGGAGTGAAGAGTACCCACGCGGGTACTACCAAACGTAACGAGATCCTTCGACAATAGAGAACAGATACGCACCCCTACAAATCACCCAACTGCCTCCCGAATTTCGATTTTGGAGGCAGTTTCTTACGCTAATTCTCGGAATGAGATGGGGCTTGGCTTGTGGAGAACCTGCAGCGTGCGAGTTCCTCACAAACATAGAGCGAATCTATTTTGAGAAACGGTATGAGATGTTTTTAGCGTACTGGGAAACCGAGAATGTTTTGACAAGACCGTTATGAATATTTCTAAACGGTGTACTTTTTTTATATTTTCTCGCCAGATCTCATTACAAGCGGATGATGTGGGTAGCCTAGAAGATATGGTCTGTAGATAACAACATCTATGAGTACGACCTCGGACCCATTTAAAACTGCCAACTATCTCTTACGAAAGTCTGCTCACGATAAATGGCATCGACTTCAAAGCAAACAGCACATTTTGCGATCGCAGCTTGGGTTTAATGATGTGCAGACGTCTCGCCCTAAAGCGTGTATAGGTTGCATTCATTATCACGGGATCGCCTACGGTCAGAGCCGCGATCAGCGCACGATTCTCGTGTGTGGGTTTCATCCCTATGGATGGCGAGACACTCATCAGTGCCCTGACTGGAGCGGTGCGTTAGAGAATTTTTAGGGCGATCGCCCCGCGTGATGGCAGAATAAACCTATATACCAGGCAGTGATACTAATACTTGAGTTGTATCAATTACTTGAGTTGTATCAATGCGGGTAGTAGAGGGTTTTTGAGGAAATCTAAGCAATGCTGAAGCGATTTGCAGCAATTTTTTTGGTAGTCTTGAGTCTGAGTTTGCAGAGTTGCATTTCAACAGCATCCGGTCTGAAAAGCTATGTCAACTCGTATGAGGGCTATGAATTTTTATATCCCAATGGTTGGGTTCCGGTTGAAGTTCCGGATGGTCCTGATATCGTCTTTCATGATCTGATTGAGCCTACAGAAAACGTGAGCGTCATTATTAGCGACGTTCCTGAGGGGGAATCGCTAGAAGATTTGGGTAGCCCCAGCGAAGTAGGGCAGCGATTGGCTCAAGGTTCGACTGCTGCATCGTCTGAGCGTCAGGCTGAGTTAGTCAACGCTGAATCACGGACGTCTACGAAGAACAATACGAGCTATTATCTGTTGGAATACGCGGTTCAGCTTCCCAATCAGTCTCGACATAATCTTGCGAGTGTTGCGGTGCGTCGAGGCAAGCTATTTACATTTAATATTTCAACGACCGAGCGGCGCTGGTCGAAGGTAAAAGAGAAGTTTCGGCAAGTCGTATCCTCGTTTTCGGTTTACTAATTTGGGTTTTATAGTTAATTGTGACTACTGACTTATAGCGATCCTAAATCGCTTGTGAATTGTGTGTGAGCGGCCAATTTCATGGGAATGCCAACATTTGTACTCGCATCGGCTTCTTCGGCTAGGCGACGGCTGCTCCGCAGTGTCGGGATTGAGCCAGTCGTGATGCCCAGCCAGTTTGATGAGTCAAGCATCCAGTCTGACACTCCAGCAGAATTGGTGCGATCGCTGGCTCAAAGCAAGGCTGAGGTAATTGTGGCTCAGCTTACAGAAGCTACTAGTCACCCGATCGCAACGCTCGTCATAGGATGCGACTCGGTGCTTGCTCTAGAAGGCGATGTGTATGGAAAACCCGCTGATGAACTCGACGCGATCGCCCGATGGCAATCGATGCGAGGGCGGGTTGGGCAGCTTTATACAGGGCATGCGCTCGTTGATCTCTCAAAGCAACGAGCGCTGGTGGGTTGCCAGGTGACTCAAGTCTTCTTCGCAGATGTTAGCGATCGCCAAATCGAAGCGTATGTGGCAACGGGCGAACCGCTCCATTGTGCCGGATGTTTTGCCTTAGAAGGGCGGGGCGGGGCGTTTGTCGAAAAAATAGAGGGATGCCACAGCAACGTGATTGGGCTTAGCCTCCCTCTTTTAAGACAGATGCTAGAGGAACTCGGGTACGATATTGCTGATTTTTGGTAGGTTTGCAATCCTCCTACCGGATCAGGGGCTTATTCAATTTCGATTGATTGTGGGCTTGATGCCGATGGGCTCGATGACCCAGTCGATAATCGAAAATCGCCATAGAGGCGATCGCGCCATTCAAAGAAGCGCGCATAGGCCGGATTATTGGCCAAACCCGGAATGCCTTTTCCTTTCAAGGACTCTGGGAGATCAAGGTAATTTCCAGATGGAAACTTGATGTACATCGTCAATCCCGCGACCGCAAAATCTGCCAGCGTTGGAGAATCCCCAACTAGATAGGGGCTGTGATCTAATAGCAGGGTCAGTGCTTCTAGATTTTGTTCGAGGGATTTGCGGGCGGCTTTCACGACATCTGGCCCAAAGCCAATGCCAAAATTGACCAGATCGAATGCCTCATGAGGAACCGCACCCACAATCGTTTTGAGGAAATCAGGAGTGGATGCAGGTAAAACAGCAGTGCGAAAGTCAGGGTGTTGACCAAATGCACCGATCATGGCTTTTCGAGCGTTTAACCCAATCGATTCGTCTGCCCATTCTTCCATGAGCAGACACAATCCGCGCTGCTTCAGGTCGGTTGGAAGGATCGGTCGATCGGGATATTTTTTGTCGAGATAAAAGGCGATCGCCGTCGAATCTGCAATCACCTCCCCTCCGTCTTTAATCACAGGGACTTGACGCTGACCCGACATTTGAAAGAGCTCTAACTGCCCAACGCCGGGAGTGACTTCCACTTTTCGGTACGCTAAGCCTTTGTAGTCAAGAATAAGCCTGACTTTTTCGGTGTAATGGGATAACTCAAACTGATAAAGCTCGATCATCATTCATCTCCTACTGCGGGTTTGGTCTGAAGAATTTGAGATATAGTCCTACGGACTCAGGTTTGTGTGGTGAGCCCCCGCGCCGCGGGGGCTCACCACACGTTTAACGTCCTAACGCGAGAGCGTAAGGCTATAGCACTCCGAGCTGCTGACAGAGTCCTTTAACAGAGTAGTGTGCGATCGCCCTGTTATCGAACATTCTGTAGAACGATTCACCCAATTTTGACTCATCGGAGAAACTCAACCGCGTTTCTACTAATCTGGGCGATCGCGTGCGAAACTTTGCACAATTCAATACTTTGCATAGATACTAACTAATGGTTGTATTTGTATAGTTCCAAATCGTGAGCGTGAACGAATTAATCCAGACCGTTAATGATAGCCTCCTAGAATTAGTCGGGCAGGCCGTTCAGATTATTCCGGCATTGATTGTCGCAATCGTCATTCTTGTCATTACTCGATTCAGCATTAAGCCCATTCGTCAGATTGTGGGTGCTACAGCAGAACAGCTCATTCAAAGCTCATCCTTGCAGACTCTCATTATTCAAGTCGTGACTGTTTCGACTTGGGTGATTGGCATTCTCATTGCCTGCCTGATTGCATTTCCTGATTTGGGGTTAGGAGATTTAATTGGATTATTAGGTCTAGGGTCTGTTGCCGTTGGTTTTGCATTTCAAGATATTTTCAAAAATTTCTTGGCTGGGATATTGTTACTGCTCAATGAACCGTTTAAGCTCAATGACCAAATTATTGTAGAAGACTACGAGGGAACGGTTGAGGCTATTAATATGCGCTCGACAGCGATTCGTGCCTATCAAGGTGAACAGGTGGTTATTCCCAACTCAATTGTGTTTACGAGCCCAATTCGAGTGTTGACGGAGTATGAATCACGGCGAACAGACTTGGCAATCGGACTCGACTACAACACACCCCTGCCTCGCGCCAGGCAAGTACTTCAGATGGCGCTCGTCGATGTAGACGGCATTCTTGCGAGCCCATTGCCAGAGGTCGATATAGTGGGGTTTGGCGATAGCTCTATCGATTTTGTCGTTCGCTATTGGACACTGCCTCAGATTGTGTATGTTCGGCAAACGAAAACGCGAGTCATGCTAGCCCTCAAACAATCCTGTGATGAAGCGGGGCTCAATATTCCCTACCCAATTCGCACGGTGTATTTCTTTGATCAAGATAAGGGGCTTGCAAATAAATAGGATACCAGTCATTCTAGCAATTATGGAGCAGGAAGTACCTTTCTTTTCTTTGCTCAAAACCTCTAGAGCAGGTAATCCTCCAATAATGCTGAATGAC
>DBGGTD010000278.1:0-6159 GCA_051162585.1 Elainellaceae cyanobacterium | reverse complement strand
CCCGTGCCTTCTTGAGGCGAGAGAATTCCGCCCCAAAATCGTTTGGCTTGAGTCCCGGCCCGCCGAGCCAGATCGCTACCGCTCAACCCCACCGGAAACCCCAAGTAATTCTCAATTCGGGAGCTAGAGCCTGCTTGCCCGCCGGGTGCTTCTCGCTCAATCATCACCGTGCTCAGCCCCTCAGATGCACCATAAACCGCTGCTGCCAGCCCAGCCGGCCCTCCCCCGATAATAATCAGGTCATAAAATGGACGCTCGGCTTGGGTTCTCAGCCCAATTTTTTCTGCAATGTCTTGAGGCGTGGGTTGACTCACCCGCGCACCATCGGCAAACATTACCAGGGGCAAGCAGGGGGACTCATCCGCTGAAGCATAGGTGAGAAGCTGCTGAGCTTCAGGGTCGGCTTCAACATCCAGCCACTGATAGGGAATCTGATTTCGAGCAAGAAAGTCTTTGATTTGGTGGGTTTGGGGCGACCAGCGATCGCCAATCACCCGAATCCCCTCGAACGCTGGACGATAGGAAGCGTGCCAATCTTCGAGCAGGTCATCTAAAACCGGATACAGCTTTTCTTCAGGCGGGTCCCACGGTTTGAGCAAATAATAATCGAGCTTGGCAGAGTTAATCGCGCGAATTGCCGCATCCGTATCGGCGTAGGCAGTGAGCAGCACCCGTTTCGCCAACGGGAAAATCTCACTCGCATGTTCTAAAAACTCGACCCCTTCCATGTGGGGCATGCGCTGGTCGGCGAGAAACAAGGCGACCGACTCGTTACGTAATTTGAGCTGCTGGAGAGCATCTAGCGCCGATGCGCCCGAATCGGCTCGGATAATACGAAAGCGATCGCCATAGTGCTGTCGCAAATCACGGGCAACCGCTTGCGGCACTTCAGGATCATCATCAACCGAAAGAATTGCAGGTTTAGCCATACGGGTTTCCTTACTCGCTCAATGACTTTTGAAATATTTCGACTGCGCGGGATAATGCTGATAAGTTATTGCGAATTTCGAGCTGACGCACGACTTGCCGACTTAATAGTCGCATCGATTCCATCTGAGATGGGTTAAGTTCTCTGGGCATATAGTCCATCACGCACAGAGAACCGAGCGCCAAGCCATCCGCATTCATGAGCGGAGCCCCTGCATAGAACCGGATTTTGGGGTCAGCCTTCACCATCGGATTATTAGCAAAGCGAGGATCTGCCAACGTGTCTCTAATGGTCATGATCCCCTCTTGCAGAATGCAGTGAGAACAAAAGGCAAGTTCGCGGGGCATTTCGGGAGGCATCTGCCCTACTTGAGCTTTCAGCCATTGGCGATCGGCATCAATGAGGCTGATGTAGGCAATGGGGGTTGTGCAAGTATACGCTGCCAGTCGAGTGAGTTCATCGAATGCCTCTTCGGGGGGCGTATCGACAATTTCGTAACGGTGGAGGGCTTCGAGCCGCTCTGTTTCGTTCTGAGGTAGCGGTATCAAGGTCATAAATGTGGGGTCATGATGAGTGAGCAGTTGGATGACCTATCCTCAAGCAGCTAAATCGGTTTGAAGCGCAAATCATCCTAATCAGATTAATCAGAATTTTTTGAGGGGCAAACACATCAGACGATTTACTACGAGATATAGCGATCCTAAATCGCTTGTGATTTGTGTGTGAGCAGTGGAACGGAGTGAAGTGAAGCAATCCTAGCTGTGATTGCTTCGCTTCGCTCGCAATGACAGTAAATAGTTCTGTTCACCTACTTATCAAGGGGGGATGCCAAGAGAAAAGATATGCCAAGGAATAGATATTGAAATACCACAGATCAGGACTGGATGCTGTAAGTAAATGAACGTCAGCGATAGACCAGATTAGACACGAATGGAATTCTAACGATGAAACGACTGAATGCGTTGTAATGGCTAATCCAAGTAATGGCTAATCCAAATCATGTTGAAAGCGGATGGCGCATAATACGCTCAGCACTAGAAATTGTTCAGCCTAGTTTACTCATTAGAATATCTTCGGTTTGCCAGCGCTGGATTAATACAGGATTAAATCTAAGAATTTAGCGTAGGGTGGGCACTGTCTCTGTCGACCATTCACGAGCCATCGGATGCAGTTTAGCGTAGGGTGGGCAGTGCCTATTCACGAGCAAATTAGTTTAGCGTAGGGTGGGCAGTGCCCACCCTACTGACTATTCACGAGCCATCAGATACAGCAAACGAATCCTCGAATACAGCAAACGAATCCTCGAATGCAGCAAATGAGCTCTCGAACATAGCAAATGAGCTCTCGAACATAGCAAATGAGCTCTCGAATACAGCAAATGAGCTCTCGGATACAGCAAATGAGCCGTCAAATGTAGCAAATGATCTCTCGAATACAGCAAATGAGCTCTCGAATACAGCAAATGAGCCGTCAAATGTAGCAAATGAGACCTCGAATACAGCAAATGAGACCTCATACCAAATCCGGTTAACTATTCCTCCATAAGAACCGACACGCTGTAAGGGCAAACGGCCGTTTGCCCCTACTGGTTGCATTGAAGAACCAGTATAAGGGGCGAATGCAGAATGGTTCAGCGTTGGCAGGTGTGTATCACGGTAGCTTCTAGCACTGTTGGCCGCCTGAGTGAGAAGCGCTGTAGATTTCTAACATTCTAAAAGTCGATATGATCGATGTAAAAAATCTTATAGAAGCAGACAAACGGCAGTAGGGGAAACATCCCTCATTTTTGACATACCGACTAGGTTTTGCATGGATCTTCCGCTGGTTTATCATCCCGATTACGTTGCGCCGCTACCCGCTGGGCATCGATTCCCGATGGCAAAATTTGGGATGCTCTATGAGGTGCTGCTAGCAGATGGCGTTGCCCATCCGTCTCAGTTTCATACGCCCGACCCGCCTCCTGATGAATGGATCGAGCTGGTTCATGTGCCCGATTATGTGCGCGACTATCGAGAAGGGACGCTTCATCCCAAAGCGCAGCGACGAATTGGCCTGCCGTGGAGTCCTGAATTGGCACATCGAACCTGCATTGCTGTAGGCGGCACGATTCTCACGGCTCAGCTTGCACTAGAGCATGGTTTGGCGTGCAACACGGTGGGCGGCACGCATCACGCATTCCCTGACTTTGGCTCTGGGTTTTGTATTTTTAATGATTTGGCGATCGCCACCCGCACGATTCAGCACCTGGGGCTAGCAGAGACGATTTTGATTGTGGATTTAGACGTGCATCAAGGCGACGGAACCGCCTTTATTTTCCGCGATGACCCCACAGTGTTCACCTTCTCAATGCATTGCGAGATCAATTTTCCAAGCCGCAAGCAGCACAGCGACCTAGACGTGCCGCTTCCTGAAGGCATGGAAGACAACGCCTATCTGCAAACCCTTGCCCGCTATCTCCCCGATTTGCTATCGGATGTTCAGCCTGATCTGGTTCTCTACGATGCAGGCGTGGATACTCACGTGGGCGATCGCCTCGGCAAACTTGCACTCACCGACAGCGGCATCTTTCGCCGCGACATGCAGGTTTTGAGCACGTGCCTAGCGGCTCGATATCCGGTGGCATGTGTGATTGGTGGCGGCTATTCAGAAGACTTTCATAGTCTTGCCTATCGCCATTCGCTGCTTCACCGGGCAGCCTCTGAGCTATATCATCATCTTTGAGGCGATCGCACTAGAAATATAGGGGCGAACGGCGTATCATTCACAACGCTCAGCCCATCATGGGATTGAAACGGCATCAACCCCAACCCATCAGAATAAGAAACAGGTGCGATATCCAAACTATGACGACCCTCATCCGAGAGCAGCAGAATGGAGGATGATTGGGAAGGGCGATCGCCCCGATGATGACGTTTTGAGGTCTGAAAGGGCTGATTGTCGCTGGTCTTGCCCACCACTATATCGCCTTGAGATAATCCAGTAAGGCGATCGCGCGTTGATTGGATTTGTTTCTTCTCAAGTCGTTTTGCCCGACGACCAATCCTGCGAATGGCTCGATTCACTGACCTTGGATTGAGCCCGACTCGACCGAGATCAAGCGCACCAGATTGATTCAACTCTGCCCACGACCCATTGCCTAGATAGTTTTCGGTATTGCGAACACGGGTGGCAAGCTCACCATAGCTATAGCGCCCCCCTGAGAAGACAAACGTGCCAATTTGCTGGTTCGGGGCTTGCCAGTCAAGCAAAATCACGGATTGCCCAGATGCCGTATCGCTTGCAACGAGATGTCGCCCGGAAATCTCAGCAACGAAGGAGGTTTCACGGTTAAAGCCAATGCCTCTAGCGACTAATATATCGGCGGTCGATCCGCCATTTTCTAACACAATTGTGGTTGCTTTTTTAGCGGCTTTATAGCGATCGCCCCCACTACCACCCACCAAAATCGTCGCGACATCACGAGTTGCTGATCCTCTCCTTGATGACAGCCGATCGTTGCCCTGTAAGCCGTAGAGAATTTCTAAATCGCGTCCTTTGATGCGATTGTTACGAACCGTTCCCAATTTTTCCTTAAAGCGTCCGATCGTCACAGCGATTAAGCTCCTGCGAAGAATGAATCGTAGAGAATATATGAATCTAAGACTGTTCAGCCGATTCGAGGCGGATGACGACTAACCAGTCTTACGAACGATGTGGAGATGTCCCGCACCTATTTTGGCAGTCCGCAATTTCACTGAATTTTTTGTCTCAAAGGTTTTCTGGAGTCTTTACTAATCTGAGAAGCAGTAATAAAGTAAGGCGGAAAATTCCTATGTGAATAATTTTTCGGCGTATCAGGTTTTTATACGAAGGGGGCAAGCCAATGCTTAAGGTGTATGGCGATCTAGAGTCGGGAAACTGTTATAAGGTCAAGCTATTGCTTCATCAACGGGCGATCGCCCATGAATGGATTCCGATCAACATTCTCAAGGGAGAAACGCGCACAGAAGCGTTTTTGGCAAAAAATCCAAATGGCAAGATTCCCACGCTAGAGCTAGAAGATGGCAGATATCTGTCTGAATCAAACGCCATTTTGTTTTATCTGGCAGAGCAAACTCCGTTTTTGCCAGACGCATCGTATGACAAAGCTAACGTCATGCAATGGCTATTTTTTGAGCAATATAGCCACGAACCGTATATTGCAGTTTCGCGGTTTATCATCAAATATTTAAATCAGGCAGAGGAGCAGAAAGATGCGCTGCTCGCCAAGCAAGAAAAAGGCTACAGTGCTCTTAACGTCATGGAGCAGCAGCTTCAGCAAACACCGTTTTTAGTCGGGCAGCATTATACGATTGCTGATATTGCGCTGTATGCCTATACCCACGTCGCCCACGAAGGCGGATTTGATCTAGCTCGGTTTCCGGCTTTGCAGAATTGGTTAGATCGCGTTAGGCATCAACCAAACTATGTGTCGATGCAAGACGCATTGGAGCACTCATGATCAAATACCGTCAGAATGAAAATGAAGATGAAACCGCAGATCAATACGACGAGACGATGCGGGGTTTAAGATTGCCTTAGTTCGCTATTGAAATCATGGAGGTCGGGTGAAAGACTTAAATACCAACTCCAAAGCTACCCGCTCCACAGCCATGTCTGCTGCTGCGTTTGATATTGTTGCGGTTGTCAGTTCGGCAGGTGGGCTGGCAGCACTCAAGCAATTATTTTCTGGGTTGTCGGCTGACTTTCCGGTGCCGATTGTGGTAGTTCAGCATCTTTCCCCTGAGTATCGGTCGATGGCGGCAGATATTTTGGCTCGACAGACTCCGCTATCGGTCAAACAAGCCGAAGAAAACGACGTGCTTAATGTCGGCACGATCTATGTTGCTCCGCCCAATCACCACCTAATTGCAAACCCAGATAAAACGTTGTCTTTAACCCAAACGAAATTGGTGCATTTTGTCCGCCCATCGGCAGATGTGCTGTTTGAGTCAGTGGCAGAGAGTTATGGTGAAGGAGCGATCGCCATTGTGCTGACGGGCACCGGCAGCGACGGAGCCTCAGGCATTCAGGCAGTCAAAGCAGCGGGTGGAATCGTTATTGTGCAAGATCTCGAAACAGCAGAGTTTTCAGGGATGCCGAGTGCCGCGATTCAAACGGGAGCGGTTGATTATACATTGCCGCTGTCTGACATCGCTTCAGCTCTGACAAAATTGGTTAAAACCGGGACGGTTGAATGACCCGTAACGATC
>DBGGTD010000277.1:0-5571 GCA_051162585.1 Elainellaceae cyanobacterium | reverse complement strand
ATGCAGCCGCATTTTTGTGTAGCAATCTGGCTAGCGGCATTACGGGGCAAATTCTCTATGTTGATGCAGGCTACGAAATTATGGGAATGTAGCGATCGCCCGCTTCATGTCCTGATAGTGTCGCAAGCGTCGGATTCAATCCGCTAATCGAGTCGGGCCAATTCGAGTCGGACCAATTCGAGTCGGGTCATCACGGCGCGTCATAATAGATTCATTACGCTGATGTCATTCAATCTACTAGCCCTATGCAAACCCGTGATTCGCACGCTGCGTCCTTGAGTCAACCATCGACTGCATCTGGTATTATGTTGCCAAATCGCAGCGCATCGGTGAGTCGAACGACTCAGGAAACAGACGTGCAGGTGAGTCTCAATCTAGACGGTCAAGGACGTTGCCATGCGACAACCGGCATTCCGTTTTTAGACCATATGCTGCATCAGATTTCGTCTCACGGGCTGATTGATCTCGACGTACGAGCGACCGGAGATTTAGAGATTGATGATCACCATACCAATGAAGATGTCGGGATTACAGTAGGGCAGGCGTTGCATCAGGCGTTGGGCGATCGCAAGGGCATTCATCGATTTGGGCATTTCTTTGCGCCCCTCGACGAAGCTCTGGTTCAAGTCACACTAGATTTTTCGGGGCGCCCTCACCTCAGCTATGGGCTAGAGATTCCGACAGAGCGCGTCGGCACCTACGACACCCAACTAGTGCGGGAGTTTTTTGTGGCGATTGTGAATCATGCTCAATTTACCCTCCACATTCGCCAGCTCGATGGCATCAACTCTCACCACATTATCGAGGCGACCTTCAAAGCCTTTGCACGAGCAACGAGAATGGCGATCGAAATTGATCCGCGTCGGGCGCAGATGATTCCAAGTTCAAAGGGAGTGCTGTAGCAGCAGACACCCGTTCAATGCTTAGCTGGATATCTATCAGCAACGTTTGAACATTGGATCAAATCGCGCGATCGCCCGTGACGCTTTAATGTGACTATCCGCCGCTTACAGGAGGAATAAGCACCACTTCATCTCCCTCCCGAATCAAGGTATCAGGTTCGACAAACTGAAGATTAATGCCAAACCGGGTTAGGTCGCGCCACTGATTCAGTTCGGGATGGGCTGTAATCAGGCGATCGCGCACAGCAACAACCGGAGTTTGTTCAGGAAATTGCATGACCAATTCTGATACCCCATACGCTTCTTGATAGGCAGCAAAAAGCTTAACCGTCACCGTAATCGTCAAATCATCTGTTTTCGAGTCAGACATTTCAAACATTTTGACTCATTCTTAATTTCTTCAGAGGCGATTGTAGCAAAATAATCAAAACCAAATGATGAAGTGTCCGCTATGGAAAATGTCATAGCTTTATCACCTTATATAGCGATCCTAAATCGCTTCTGAATTGTGTGTGAGCGGTGGGGCGGGCCGCGCCTGCCCCACCGCTCACGACCCATCTGGGATTGCTATAGATAACTCTGTCATTTATATGAATCAACTCGCTGATTCAACATCGCGTCTTGTTAAAAATCAACCGATTCTAAAAGTGTTAACCCTAGAGGCATATTGACCCAATCAGCTTGTTATGGTTAAGCCATCAAAGCAGCTCATTTGCTCCGTAAAATCAGTCCCCAAGAAACGGAGAACTAACCATGATTCGGTGGCATACTTTCTTCCTTAAAATTAGCGTTTGGCTTGTTGCAGAAGTCGTCTTGAGCGTCATGGGGCTCGACCTTCTCGCAGATTACAGCGAGTTTTTAGCAAACCATACGCATACTGCTTCTATTTACCCCGCAGATATTCCGACTTGCTTATTCAATATTTGATGTCCAAGCTATTTGCTAATTGATCTGTAAGATGTTCTGCATTCGGGTGCATCCCAGTTTTGTATGTGTAGTGCAAGCGAGACGCTCACAAAGGTTTATTTCAGCGGCATTAGCAGGACGCTCAAACTATAGATATGAAACTTCTGCCCTCTTGTATAGCCTTACGCTTTCGCGTTAGGACGTTGAACGTGTGTAGAGCCCCCGCGGCGCGGGGGCTCTACACACAAACCTGAGCCCGTAGGGCCATACTATTCCATTTCTAGCCAATCAAAGATGCAATCAAGCTGATCGAGGGTGATCAATCCATATTGCCAAAGCACCATCGGGAGTAGGCTTGGATGTTCTTGGTGACGAAGCCCCACCGCTACCGATGTTGATGGGATGGCAAGCTCATCTTCTAAGAAGCGGATGAGACGATGTTGAACAGGGTTTGAATCCATATCGACAGAACCTCGTGCGAGTAAGATTGAGTACGCCTAGATTAGGTGTGTAGTGGTCAAAGTATAGAGAAGAGA
Source organism: Elainellaceae cyanobacterium (assembly GCA_051162585.1). Taxonomy (GTDB): domain Bacteria; phylum Cyanobacteriota; class Cyanobacteriia; order CAZCXK01; family CAZCXK01; genus DBGGTD01. Next base: position 3,227 of record DBGGTD010000277.1, on the reverse strand, counting down.
AATGAAGGATTTATGAAATCTCCATGACACCGAGATGAATATAGCTGTACGCTCTCACGTTAGGACGTTGAACGTGTGTGAGCCCCCCGCGGCGGCTCTACGCACAAACCTAAGCCCGTAGGGCTATATGTTCCACGATTAAACTAATAGTTGTAATTAGGCTTGCATCTCAATCGTTCCCATCATGCCCAAGTCTTCGTGGTCGAGAATGTGGCAATGATAAACCGTCTTTCCTGAAAAGTTATTGAACGAAACTCGAATGCGTGCAGATTCACCTGCTGGCACCAGGAGTGTATCTTTCCACGCGGGATACGGTTCTGGTTGCCCGTTTCTGCTGACTACTTGAAACCGATTCGTATGCAAATGAAAGGGATGATCCATCACGCCTGTGTTGATAATGTCCCACTCCTCAATCGCTCCGAGAGAGACTTGAGTGTCAATTCGGTTGCCATCAAACGGTCTACCATTGATGAGAAACACCATCCCACGACCAGGAGCCATCCCGTGATTTAGGGTAAATGATCGCGTCTGTTGAGGCTCAGGAAGCCTATCAACAGCAATCAAGCGTTGAGGTAGAGGCAGGGGATCTACTTGTCCAGAATAGGACAAGGTCGCAAGGGATTGAGTAGACGCATCGTCATATCCATCCATCATGCCGGGGGCCATCTGTCTAGGGCGTCGCCTACCACCATATCTACCACCATATCTACTACCGCCCATTATGGGGCCTCCCATCATGGGGCCTCCCATCATCCCCATCCCACCTCGATCGTACGGGAGGTTGAGCAATCGATAGTGGCCAGAGTTGTGTTCTCCTCGGACAAGGACTTCAGCTCGTTCGCCTGGAGCAAGCAGTAATTCTTCAAGTTCGACGGGTTGGGCGATCGCCCCTGCATCTGTTGCGACCAGATAGAGCCGATGATCTTCGAGAGATAGACGGTAGAATCGAGCATTTGAGGCATTCACGAGGCGCAGACGCAGTAACCCTCCTGACTGAATCGAGAAAGAAGGATTCACCTGACCATTGATAGTAATGACATTTCCTTCTCGCCCGATCATGCGCCCCATCCGAGGCTGTCGAGAATCGGCGATCGCCACATCTTTGAGAAACAAAAACGCCTCATCGGCTGCTTGAAGTTCTGGAATATCATCCAGCTCTCCCCGCACCACAAAAATCCCGCCGAGTCCACCAAAGACCTGATCGGCGACATATCCATGCAAATGGGGATGGTAGTAAAAGATGCCCGCCGGATGATCGTCTGGAATCGTAAATTCGTAGGTCAATGTCTCGTTAGGAGAAACTTTGAGAAACACATTATCGGCATGTCCTGTAGGAGGAACGTGTAAGCCGTGATAGTGAATATTAGTGGGATCGGGCAGAGAATTAGTAAAGTGAATCGTCACTCGATCGCCCGGACGAGCCTCCAAGCGTGGACCTGGAATTTGCCCGTTATAGCTCATCAAATTAGCGGTTTGCTCCCCGATGGTGACCGTTCCCAAACGAGCCTCTAACTCGGCCTCAAGCAGACCGTCGGTGCTCGTCCACTGGGCGATATCGGTTGACGAACGCGATCGCTGAGACGGATAGCTCACGCATCGAGTCAACACTGTAGCTCCCAGGCTACCAGCACTAAGAGTCAAAAACTGTCTGCGCGTTAAGTGTCGCATCGCATTCAACCTACGACGAATAGTCTTGAAATACTTCAAATGTGCCGTCTGATTTGAACGAAAACACCGAAAACGGCTCCTGGATGTCTCCGGCTTCCATGCCCTTAATCTAAACAGCCTTCGCATATCACTCCTAGCAATCTAAAGAATACTTACAAAAATACGCATCCATCTCGGGAAACCATCTTGGCGACTCATTTCTTGAAGAAATGCTCCAGACACTGAGGCATAACCGTGGAAATTTCGTTGGAGTGTTGTGGGAGGGCTTGCTAATTTGGGCATTCTAACGATGAAATTTTGACTATCCGGGAGGATTGAGTGATGGGTATGGCTCCGATTAGTTCAACGTTGAGTCAAGACGATCGAGATGCCGTTATGGATGCGGTGGTATCGATTAAGGCCAAGCTATCGTTTTTGGTAGATTTGAATGCGGAGGAGCGAAAGTCTCTGCCCAAGATGGGGGATAAGAGCCGGGCGTTTGTGAGTAAGGCGTTGGAGGTGGCGACGCAGAATCCGGACTTTTTGCCACGCTCGTTTGACCTGGAGGAGTTGCGGAAGGATGTGCAGTTATTTGAGGCGCTGTATCCGCTGTTGCTGTCCATCACGCAGTTGCAGGAGTTGTTGGATGACACCTGTTTGGCCGTGGGCAGTGAGGCGTATGCGGCGGCGTTGCAGGTGTATACCTATGCGAAGGCGAGCGGCAATGGGAGCGGGTTAGATGCGATGGTGAGTGAGATGGGGCAGCGGTTTGCTCGCAAACCCCGGAAGGCGAAGAGTCAGGAGGGAACGGTGAAGAGTGAGGGAACAAGCGTGGAGTAAAAAGCCTGACCGTTTGACGTTTGGGGGTGACAATTGAGGCTCAGAGCTTGAATGTTGGAGCAATTTGCTCGATGTTCCGAGTTCTGAGCTTTAATTTTGGAGTAAAAAGGTCGGAGTTTCGAGTTCTGAGGTCGAAGTTTCGAGGTCTGAAGCTGAAGGTTCGGGTTCTAAGGTCGAAGTGTCGAGTTCTAAGGTCAAAGTTTCGAGTTCTGAGGTCGAAGCTCCGGTGCTGTTTTAACGTTGATGTGTTGATGACACGTCCACCCTTTTCGGAAGATACTGCAGAAGGAGCGGCAAAGACAACTCTGGTGAATATCTTTGTAAGATCAGAGAAGATGGCAAGGCGATGCTGGATAATCACGGCTATTTAGTCATTGACCATGACCTGGATGAGATTGCTGATGTCGTTGTGAATTTTGCTCGAAAACAAAGATTCTCGTTCAGATCATCAAACCAAAGAGCAGTATCCGTGTGAAGGACTTTAAAGTTCAAGAGGACGGCATTATCCTAAATTTAATACTTGAAGAAGCTTATTTAACTGCTTCCTGAATTTTCATCCTCTTCGAGGGGTTGAAAGTCATCTGATAACCTGGCAACTCTCAGAAGATGTCGAAGTAAACCTGTTTTCAGTGATTTATTGCCGTGGATAGGAACCGAGATTCGGTCTGGAACTCCTGGTTTTCCGTAAATGTGATGGCTGCCTTGAATCCGCAGTAAAATCCATCCATTTTGCTCTAAGA
>DBGGTD010000276.1:0-19102 GCA_051162585.1 Elainellaceae cyanobacterium | reverse complement strand
GCTTCAGACCTGGGCTAGCAATTGTAGGATAGGCAAAGCAACGAGTGCCCATCACAGCCTAATTCATCCTCAATCGAAGCGCGATCGCCATTTAAGAATCCATTCTGGGTAATTCCTAGCCTGGGTCTGTTGTTGTACCAGAAATTGATGAGTTGAATTGGGATTGATTGGGGTGATGGGCACGCTGCGCTTTGCCTGTAGTATTGCTCAACCTCTTTTAGTTTTCTCTTGACGTTGCCAGACTACTAGTGTGGGTGAATCTTGACAGAGAAAAAGGCAGTGAGTAAGGACCGGATTCACCTTTGTACAACTCGATACGGACTCGACTTGATATATCAAGTTGAATCGGGATTGTAGTCTCATTGGGACACACCTATGGGGATGACCTCGACTACTGCGTCTCAGCAGCACATCATCTATGCGGATGTGCCCCCGCCACTGGGCAAGGTTGTCGCAGAATACAGAATTGAACCGGAAACGGCGATCGCCTATACGGTTAAAGCTGGGCAATACATTCAAATCATCGATGTTGAGGGAACGCAGTGTTCTGACTTCCTGGCATTTACAGGGGACGCATTTGCTCAGGAAATTGATGGCACCGTCACCCGCACTCTCAATGGTGTGTCAGTGCCCCAGGCAGGCTTACACAGTAAATACTTCTCTCAAACAATGCAGCCGCTGGTGGAGGTGATTCAAGATACGTGCGATCGCCACGATAGTTTCCTGCTGGCCTGTACGGCTCGATACTACGAAGATGCCGGCTATCCAGGGCACATCAGCTGTAGCGACAATTTTAATCAGGTCTTGGCACCCTACGGCATTGCGGCTCGACCAGGCTGGGCGGCGATCAATTTTTTCTTTAACACCTCCGTAGATGCGAACGGGGCGATCGCGTCCTGTGAATCGTGGTCGCGTCCGGGGGATTATGTGTTGCTTCGCGCACACCAAGACTTGCTATGCGCCAGCTCTGCCTGCCCAGACGACATTGACCCTGCGAATGGCTGGAACCCGACTGCGATTCATGTTCGCATTTATCAGGCGTCTGAGCACTTTCCCATCGCAATGGGGCACCGCGCTGCGGCCAATCATCCACTACGGCTAACCCAAGACAGCGCATTTACCCCCAAAATTCGTGAACTCACCGGAAATCTGATGGACTACAACGGGTTTTGGGTTCCTAACTGCTTCTTTAATCAAGGCGATCATGCCGAATATTGGGCACTGCGAGAACGGGCAGCGCTCATGGATCTTTCCGCCCTTCGTAAATTTGACCTGATTGGGAAGCAGGCCATTGATCTATTGCAAACCGCATTTTCTCGAAACGTTGCAAATCTGGCAATTGGGCAATCTGCTTATGGATGTTTGCTCAATCCTCATGGGGGAATGATTGACGATGGCATCGTGTTTCGCCTGAGCGAGCATCATTGTCGATATGTTGGCAACTGCGACACAGATTGGGACTGGCTGCAAACCGTTGCTCAAGACTATGGCTATGCCGTCGAGATTATCCCAACGAGTCGAGAACTCCATAACCTGGCAATTCAGGGGCCGCTGTCTCGCGATGTTCTTCGCCCCTTAGTTGCGTTCAATTTCAATACCGGCATAGAAACGCTAGATGAACTGGGATACTTTCGGTGTGCGCCAGGTCTGGTTGCCAATATCCCTGTTCTCGTTTCTCGAACAGGTTACACCGGGGAACTGGGCTATGAACTGTTTGTCCATCCCGACAATGGTGGGGCGCTCTGGGAAGCATTGATGGCTGCTGGAGCCCCATATGGGCTGTTGCCATTGGGTATGCTTGCCTTGAACCGAGCCCGTATTGAAGCCGGACTCCTCGCTGCCGGATATGAGTTTGACGATCTGATTTCTCCGTATCAAGCGGGTATTGGTTGGGCAGTGGCAATGAAAACCAAAGGAGATTTTATTGGCAGACCTGCTCTAGAACAACTGCGAACCCGTCCACCTAGAGTAGCGGTTGGTCTAATACTTGATACCAATGATGTCGCCGACTATGGGCAGTGCATTTTTCCAGTGGGCGATCGCTGGCGAGTCGGGCATGTCACGAGCGGCACCTTTTCACCCATCCTTAACCGCAGCATCGCGATGGCGCAAGTCGTACCTGAATATGCCGCCACAGGTATGGAACTTGAAGTCGGTTTCATGGATGGGATGAAACGTCGAGTCAGGGCAACCGTTGGCACGCTAGCAGCTTATGATCCCACAAAGAGTCGAGTCAGAGGATAACGAATCGAGTTGAATGATAATCTAATCGAGTTAAATAACGACCCGACTCAACCTAAATGATGACTCGACTCGCCTAAAAGATGACTCGACTCACCTAAATGATGACTCGACCCACCTAAAAGATGACTCGATTAAGCTAAAAGATGACTCGACTCGCCTAAATGATGACTCGATTAAACTAAAAGTCGACTCGACCCACCCAAATGATGACTTGATTCACCTAAAAGATGACTCGACCCACCTAAAAGATGACTCGACCCACCTAAGAATCTGTAGGGGCAAACGGCGTTTGCCCCTACCCAACCGCTGGGGCATTATTTAAACGCTAATCCCTAAATGACGACCTGAAATCACGCATTTTCCATACCGTTTGCGAATCCTCATTCTGCCAATCGATCGCCCTATCGTAATCAAACTCAACCATTCCACCTTAAATGCCGACCTCTTATCCCCTAGTGTCCACGTCTCATTCCTTACTCCTGTCCCATCAACTCTGGGACTGGGCAGGCGTCGATGGGCTGCAATTTGCACGCGCAGTATTCGGAGACAGCGTGGGTAACATTGCTCCGTTTCAGTCAATCGAAACGACCTACCAAATGTATCCCTGTTCAGTATTACGCCTGTGTGAGGGGAATTTTCGGGTGGCGATCGCCCCAGAGGTTTCGTTCCAGGACGACACTCAAGCGATTCACAGCCCATTGCGGATGTGGCTTAAGCCGTCTACACTCGTGGCGATCGCGCTTGCTGACGAGGTCGGGATGAATATACTTCCCCAGATTGCCACGACGAAATCAATCTATCGACTTGATTTACTCCAAGCCAACTGTGCCGCTCCTGCCCGCATCAATGATATAGCGGTTTTAATATGGAGGCACCGCGTTGCAGGAACCCCGATCGTTGAATTGCATGTTGCCCTGTCAAATCTCGATGCCCTGCAAACCCTGCTAAATCGTTAGCCGCCCTATCGCCCCTTAACCAATTCGGACAATGCCAGAATTCTTTTCTCACCCCGTTTTTCCTGAGCCTTCGTCAGACATGGACTGTTTGAAGGCGCACCAATTGACCTATGAGTTTCGGCAAGAATTGCACTATCGGCTTGAGTTTGAACATTATTGCAACTGGTATTACCAAACGTCAGAACGCCATCGACAAGAACTTAAACACATGCGAGGAGACATCAATCTTCTCGGATGGTTTTATCGAAAGCGTTCGGACTAGCTCAGTTTAATAAAAGACGCGCTATCGGGTCTCTATCAAGACTTCTATGAGGGGTCAACCAGCTCTAGCTCATCTTCTCGGAGATGAGCCTTAAATCGTCCTTCAAATTTGACCTGAACTGGAAAATTGGCGCTGATTGTTTTGCCACGCCACTCACTCACAATTGCCGCAACATCGCCCTCCATGCCTTTTATGTCGTAGGGGTCATTACGATGCTTTGGGTAGTGATAAACGATAGTGGATTCTTTAACGCGGACGCGATCGCCAACCTTCATAGACTTTTCAGAGATTTTCTCTATTCAAGAACACGATTTTGAGTGGAATATTTTCCACTACCTTTTATCTTTGCATGGATGATCCCGTTTATAGAAAGTCAAATTGGAAATCACAACTGATCAAGCTGTTCGATGACTCGCTGCCAGGCGCGTTGAAAGCTATTGGGTGAAATCTGCTTCCATGCAAAGACTCCAGCCGCACTAGCCGCAAATATCAAAACTGCTAAACCCAGGGCGATCGCACCAGTATTGATAGATTCCCCCTCTTCGACGGCATCGGCATAGTCCTCCTCATCGTCATCAGGCTGGGCAAAAAAATCTTCCAAGATGCCATCAGCCTCATCGGCTTCGTCTGTAAGCCCGATTAGGGCAGGATATTCATGAGAATCATCGGGGAGACGGTGATCACCGTCGTCATCTTGCCGATCTGCCGCATCCCCGTCGTCCGCATCCACATCGTCCGCACCCCCGTCGTTATACAGCAGCGCTCTCGACGCCTCAGACAAATCATGGGGTGTTACGTCAGAGGATAGAGCCGGCAAAACGGGCGCAACTGGAGCTTCTTCCTCCATTGCATCCATTGCAGGCTGATCGTCATAGGATTGGATGGGTTGCACACTATCTGCACGAGACACCTGACAGTGCAGCATCACGACCGATGTGTTGTCGTGTCCGTTTCTCTCATTGGCGATGTCAATCCAAGATTGGAGGGCAGCATCAAGCGAGACATTTTCGTCTAATACGTGTTGAGTCGATTCTTGCCAGCAGCGCTCGACCCAGTGATTATCGCTGAGCCCATCGGAGCACAGCAGCAAAATCCCGTCTTCTTCGATGATGAAGCGCTGAATCGTCGGCTGAATCAGGTCGCCGTCTCGCGTTCCTAGCGCTTGAGTTAATGCTTCTGCGTCAGGTCGCTGTTGTGAATTGCAGTAAAGACTGCGCCCCATTATGACCTCACGAGACGCTACGTCATCATCCACAGTCAGCAGATGGCAACGCTGAGGCGTTAACCAATAGGCGCGACTGTCTCCTACATGGGCAATAAAAAGCTCGTGAGTGTTTGCCACTCCATCGGGCGTAGCAACAGACTGCGGAAGCTGAAGCGCCATGACAAGGGTGGTTCCCATGCGCTGGCGTGCTTCTCGCCCTTGGCTGTCGTTTTGGGTCGCAATCATGTTGTTGACCACCCGAATGGAGGTTGCCAACTGCTGCATGATGATATCGGGTTCAATCAGGTCGGATTGCTCACTGAGTTCGGTCAGCATGGCTCGAATCTGCAACTGGAGCGATCGCACTGCAAGCTGACTCGCCACTTCGCCACCGGCATGTCCACCGATGCCGTCGCACACGATCGCCACATGAGGCAGCAGATAATCGTGTAGAGCCGGCAACTCAGACTCATCAGCACTCAATCTCGATAGTTCTGCGTGATTGGGATAGCAATAGTCTTCGTTGTGCTTGCGCTGGGGGCCAGTCGTGGTTGCCCCGACAACATTGAGCTGGAGGGGGAGACGAGCCGCTTGCTCGATTAAAAGTTGATTTAACTGGCTTGAGAGCGTGCTCCAGTCTGCATCGGGCGATCGCGCAAAGTCGCAAAAATTGTGCAGCGAGTCACGAATATCGGGGTGTGCTGAGTCAATCCAAGGGTGCCAGCGAGCGGTCAAGTTCCACAGGGGAGGCGTCATCGGCACGCTAGTTCCCTCCTCTATGGCATTCATATCTGTGCTCTCAGGCAGATTCTCAGGTGCGTTCTCAGGCAGATTCTCAGGCAGATTCTCAGGCGCGTTCTCAGGCGAGCTGCCAACCGGATCGCGATGCAGTTCTAACAGCCTCACCCGCCACCCATCCACTCGGATATTTTCATCCACAAGCAGGCTAGACGCGACTCCGACCTGTCGCAATATGTCCCACAGTTGCAATAGTTGCCACAGCCAATAAAGCTGGCGGACAGCAGATGCATCGCTCCAGGCCTGCGTAATCCTAGAAAAGAGGGTGCCTGTTGTGTCAATGGGGCTGTTGGTTAATACCATCAGCGGAGATGGGGTGTCGGGGGGAGAGCAAAATCCATAGACCTCAGGGACGTGCAATCGCAGCCGACATAAACGCATATAGGGAATAGCACTATCTGGTATTTGGTCTGGCACTGCCGGGCTTGACGAGTGCTGCGTATCATCCCAAATCTGAGGAGCAACGACTCGATAGCGTTCTCCAACCATTGTGCCGACTGGCAGATTGGCGATCGCTGAGCTAGCTACCCACACATAGCGATGAGTCGAGAGTGAAGAAATTTCAGGAGAAATGCTCATAGGCTAGAACCATCAAACCGTTCACGTCGGATGAAATGTCAAGATAGGTTGATTATGCAGGCAGATTTGTAACAACTGGGATAGATTGGGAGAGTAATGTTACAAAACATGCGAGTGTAGCATGGCTTACATCATCGACTAAAGCCAGATTAGAGCTACTCGCTACACACATCGCAACGTCCAAAAATCTTCACGTTTTGATTGATTACCCCAAAATACGTCAAGCATGCCGCTTAGTTCTACCGCCATTCTGTGGCTGATTGCAGGAGTTATTCTCTGTATTCTAGAATTCACGATTCCCACGGCTTTCGTAGAATTCATTATGGGAATAAGCGCCATTATTGTTGCGTTCATTGCGTTGGCTGTGCCTCAATTTGGCCTGCAAGTTGTCATTTGGCTTGCCCTCTCAGTCGTGCTCATTTTGCTATCTCGTCGCTTTGTCCCTAAAACGATGCCCCGCATCTTGAACGATTCTAAAGAAGCGACTGCGCTTACTGAAATTACCCCCGGCAAGGGGGGGCGTGTTTTATATGAAGGCGGTTCTTGGCAAGCATACTGCGAAGACACCAGTATGGCGATCGCTCCAGATGAAAAAGTTTACGTTGTCCAACGCAGAGGAAACACTCTGATCGTCTTGCCTGAGCGGCTGCTTCAGGAGTGATGGGTGGCGATCGCAACGGAGTCGCGTAACGGGTTTTGCCGGACGAGCATCGCAATCGGGTAAACGCTATGATGGCGTATTCTGTCCAAGATTTGACATGATTTAATAGTTCTGCTTTGACAACGAGGAGGTTGTAGCATGGGTGGTCCATTGGGCTTTTTGATATTTCTCATGTTGGGAGGGTCAGTTTTATTCGGGTCTGTTCGAATTGTCAATGAAGGTGACAAAGCTCTGGTTGAGCGATTAGGGCGCTATACCGGGCGCAAATTAGAGCCCGGTCTTAACTTCACCATTCCATTTCTAGATCGCGTTGCCTACAAGCAAACGATTCGAGAGAGGGTCCTCGATATTCCGCCCCAAAAGTGCATCACTCGCGATAACGTTGGCATCTCTGTCGATGCAGTCGTTTACTGGCGGATTATGGATTTGGAAAAAGCCTACTACAAGGTTGAAAACCTACGGGATGCCATGGTCAATCTCGTTCTAACCCAGATCCGCTCAGAGATGGGCAAATTAGAACTTGACGAGACCTTTACGGCTCGTTCTGAAATCAACGAACTGCTGCTGCGAGAACTCGATATTGCCACCGACCCATGGGGCGTCAAAGTTACTCGCGTTGAACTGCGCGACATCATTCCATCAAAAGATGTGCAAGACTCAATGGAATTGCAGATGTCAGCAGAACGCCGCAAGCGAGCCGCAATCCTTACATCAGAGGGGGAGCGGGAGTCTGCAATCAATTCAGCTAGGGGTAAAGCCGAGTCGCGAATCCTTGAGGCGGAAGCTCATCAAAAAGCCGCCATCCTAGATGCCGAGGCTCAGCAAAAGGCCATTATTCTAAAAGCGCAGGCTGTACGCCAAGAGCAGGTGCTGAGGGCACAGGCAACCGCCGAATCTCTCCGGGTCATTGCAGAAACCCTAAAGTCAGACCCTTACGCCCGTGAATCGCTTCAGTTTCTCATGGCACAGCATTATATTGACATGGGCACTGAAATTGGTACGAGCGGTAGCAGCAAAGTCATGTTCATGGATCCCCGTAGCATTCCTGGAACAGTAGAAGGGATGCGCTCTATTATTGGCGATTCAGACCACCCAGCGCCTCCGCCTCCGTCATCTAACATCTAATGCCCCGCTAATTCCTGATAGTGCCCCACCCTGTGATCAAGCTTGAGTTAAGCGTTAATCCGGGGAGTGACTAGTCATTTGTGCGAGCTGGCATTCAGCACAGAGTCCAAAAAATTCGAGAGTATGATAGAAAATTTTGAACCGATATGACTGATTAAGCTGATGTTCGAGTTCGTGAACGGGGCATTCATCAATGGGGATGGATGCCCCGCACTGTAAGCATGTTAGATGATGGCGATCTTCTTGCACGAGACTATAGAGTGCTTCACCGCTTGCCAGTGTTCGCATCTGAATAAGTCCTTCAAGCTTGAGTGCTTCAAGGGCACGATAAACCGTTGCCAATCCCATTGATTTTCCGTGGTGACGGAGTTCTACATACAAGTCTTGAGCAGAAATCGCTTGATCAAGAGTTCGTAGGAGGGATAAAACACGCTCTTGGCTTCGAGTGCGCTGAGCTTTCATAAAATGAGTATCAAATCGTACTGAGATCAATCTTCCTAAATTTGTCCCCGGCTTGTCACGCTTGAGATTAGGAAGAAAACTGTTGTCTTAAACCAATCTAGATCAATCTCAGATGAGTTGTGAGCGGTGGGGCGGGCGATGCCCGCCCCACCGCTCACCTACAATTCACAAGCGATTTAGGATCGCTATAGCCGTACGCGATCGCGTTAGGACGTTAAACGTGTGGTGAGCCCCCGCGCCGCGGGGGCTCACCACACAAACCTGAGCCCGTAGGACTATATAGATCAATCTGAATTATTCTCCCTCGCAATGAGAGGGAAGCCGATATCATCTAGAACTCGATTCCAATTTAGAATAGCGGTGTTATCTGATTCAGAAATTGTGGCGTGAAGGCAGTCTTGTGTCTCAAACTTACCAGGCAAAAATTTATATAACGCTTCGTCCGTCTGTACTCGATCCGGCAGGTACGGCAGTGCAGTCTGGGCTTCACCATTTGGGGTTTGGCAGCGTTGACCAGGTTCGGATTGGGAAATATGTAGAGTTAACGGTAAGTGCTAACAATCTAGAGGAGGCTCATCATCAGCTTGATCAAATGTGCGATCAGCTACTTGCAAATCCGGTTATTGAGAATTATCGGTTTGAGGTAGTCGAGCATCAGGGAGTTGATGTGTAAGGGGTAGGTCATGAGAATTAGCGAGGATTGAAGATGAAGTTTGGCGTGATTGTTTTTCCAGGGTCTAACTGCGATCGCGACGTGGCAATGGTAACGTGCGATTTGCTTCAGCAACCGACTCGGATGGTTTGGCATGAGGATGATGATTTATCTGATCTAGACGTGGTCATCATACCGGGGGGATTTAGTTATGGTGATTATCTGCGATGTGGGGCGATCGCCCGATTTTCACCTGCGATGCAGGCGACCATCCGCCATGCAGAAGCAGGCAAGTGGGTCTTAGGCATTTGCAACGGCTTCCAGGTGCTTACTGAGGTGGGGCTGCTGCCAGGGGCACTGGTTCGCAATCGAGAGCTGCAGTTCATTTGCGATCGCGTGTCTCTTCGAGTCGAACGAACCGATCTTCCGTGGACACATCGCTATCACCCCAATCAGGTGATCACTCTACCCATTGCCCATGGAGAGGGCTGCTACTACGCTGATCAGGCAACGTTAGACGAATTAGAGTCCCATCAGCAAATTCTTTTCCGCTATTGCAACCCAGACGGAGACGTCAACGACAAGAGCAATCCCAACGGTTCTCTCAATAACATTGCTGGCATCTGCAACCGTCAGGGCAATGTGACGGGCATGATGCCCCACCCAGAGCGCGCGTCTGATCCAATGTTAGGGGCTACGGACGGCATCAAGCTGTTTGAAGGACTTTTGGAACGAATGAAAACACTCGCGTAGTGGGGCATTAGAGTAGATGATTGGCTATAGTGCCTCGCGATCGCGCTCATTGGTGCGAATCCGAATGACCTGATCAACGGGCGAAACAAAAATCTTGCCATCGCCAATCTGCCCGGTTTGGGCAGCCGCTACGATTTTGCCGAGTACGTCTTCAATTTGGTCATCTTCCACAACCACTTCTAACTTGAGCTTAGTTAAAAACTCAATCACATACTCTGCGCCCCGATAGGTTTCGGTATGTCCTCTCTGCCGCCCATATCCTCGAACATTGGAGACTGTGAGCCCTAGCACTCCTGCTTGAACAAGAGCAATTTTGACCTCATCCAGTTGGGATGAGCGAATGACAGCTTCAATCTTTTTCATAGGGATGTGCTGATGAAATCGTCGTGAGTTCTACAGGAAAGTATAAAGCGGTAAAAGGAAGAGTCCAAAGTTTGACGTTAACGTTAAAGTTGTGATAGAACTATCTCGTGATTGAAAAAATGCGTATCGGGGAATTAGCAGTTCGCGTTGGTGTAACCCCTCGAACGATTCGCTATTACGAAAGTCTTGGGCTTCTCGGACCATGTGAACGTGAGGGAACGGGGTTTCGCTATTATTCTGATGTGGAATTGGTTCGCCTTCAGAAAATTCAGGCGCTTAAGGAACTCGGTCTGAGTTTAGAAGAGATCGGAACTGTGATTCCTCTATATTGCGAAGACCCAACCGGATTAACGAGTAAGCGGAAAGTGCTAGAAATTCTTAAGTTTCATCTCCGGGAAACGGATGAAAAGCTCAATGCACTTAACCGATTTCGTTCAGAGCTTAAGGCCAATATCGATCTCATTCAAGAATGGATAGAGAAACGATCTGGCGACGGGTAATTTTTTTGATCGCAAACTAACGTTAACGTCAATGTTAAAAGTAGGTTGATTTTCATTATACGGTCCATTTTTGTAGCCAGAATCTAACGTTAACGCCAACGTCAATGTATAGAGAGTTGCTGATTGATTTATGTTTCGTTCAAAAGGAGAAATCATGATGGCTCGGATAATTGACGTTCAGCGCATCACGGTATCCAACACTAGTTTGAGGACATATTGGGGCGATCGCACTAGTTGCTCTGCAAACTTAAATTTCTAAGCACAATTTCTAACTAACTATAGTCAAGCTCTAGCTCTTGACACATCTGACACATTTGTAAGTTCGCTGAATTGAATCCGCCTAGTTGATTTACTTACCCTTTCAGACCTATGAATGCACGCATTGTGTTGGTTGAAAATCGGCCTGATTTTGCGCAGCAAATCGAGGAAACGCTGCAAAAAAACAATTTTTGCGTCAAAACAGCTCAAACAGGCTTCTCAGGATTATCTGCCCTACGCGAATCTCGACCCGATGCAGTCTTACTCAGTTGGACGTTGCCTGATATATCAGGGTTAGACATGTGTCGACGGTTGCGATCGGCTGGCAATAAAATCCCTGTAATCCTATTAAACGAAAGCCAAACCATCCGCGATCGCGTCATTGGACTTGACGCAGGCGCAGACGACTATCTCGTCAAACCTTTCAGCCCTGAAGAACTTACGGCTAGAGTCAGGGCTCTATTAAGACGCGTATGGCGAATGCAAAACACTAAAGTTTTAAAGATTGACGATTTGATTCTCGATCCAGATGCAAGAGAGGTCTATCGTGGTAACTCTCCAATCAACCTAACTGCAAAGGAGTTTGACCTGTTGGCATATTTGATGGAGCATCCTCACCAAGTGATTACTCGTGATCAAATCTTGGAACACGTTTGGCAAGACGAATATATTGGCAGCTCTAACATTATTGAAGTGTATATTCGCTATCTGCGGCGCAAACTAGAAATAAATCAAGAAAGACGGCTCATTCATACCGTTCGAGGGATGGGCTACGTGTTAAGAGAGCCTCATGTTCAAAGATTACCTCTCTCCGCATAACGCCAGACCTAGCATCACATATGCGGTAGCTTCTTTACGGTAGCTCTTTGATTCGTAGGCTCCTTCTTGACCCCTTGCAATCAAGTCTCACTGCGACTACCAAAGCGGAAAACTTAAACGGAAGACTTACCCAAACGAGCTAATCGAGCTAATCAAGCCATGCTGGTTCCCACTGTTCAGCGGCGTAGGTTAGCGAGGAAGACTCCGAAACTTGATCGTAAAGATGAGAGCGCTGCGTCATATCAGTCATGTAACCAACGTAGTGACCCATCAAAAAATATACTGCGACTAGCCCAGCAGCAGCCGACGACACCAAAAAACCTGCAAGCATTAAAGAAAATTCTCGATGCTCAACAGCCTCCTGCATCAAATGCAGCGCCCAGGCTACCAATCCAATGACTATAAACAGTATAAAAATCATTTTTATTATAGAAGTAACAAAATGTAACTTTTACATATCGTAACACCTTACTCATGGAACTGTCTCGAATCTATCTTAGGTTGGATTTTTTGCTGGGCAAAAACTATGGCAAGTGCCGGATTAGCCTAGTCTGACAGGAACATGATGCTTAGTAAGATGATGCTTGATTTCTGCAACAGATAGCTGCCCATAATGAAGCAATGATGCTAGGAGAGCAGCTTCTGCTTTACCCTGTGTCAAAGCATCTAAGACATGGTCACAGTTTCCGGCTCCTCCAGATGCAATGACCGGAATTTCTACCTGTTCAGCAATGGTGCGAGTAAGGTCTAGGTCATATCCCGCCTGAGTTCCATCTGCATCCATGCTAGTAACAAGCAGTTCTCCTGCACCTCGTCTTTCTACATCTTGGGCCCACTGAATCGCATCAATACCTGTATTGTCTCGCCCCCCTCTCACATAAACATCCCAGCCGGGATTATTAGCATCAGTTCGACGGCGGGCATCAATGGCGACAACGATGCATTGTGCTCCAAAGCGATCGCTCGCTGCACGGATAAAATCTGGATTTTTAACGGCTGCGGAATTGATGCTAACTTTGTCCGCGCCTGCTCGTAACAGTCGTTTAATTGTTTCTAAGGAGTTAATGCCGCCTCCAACCGTCAGCGGGATGAAAACTTGCTCAGCAGTCTGGTATACAACATCAAAAATAATGTCTCGGTCTTCGTGGGTCGCCGTAATATCTAAAAAGATGAGTTCATCGGCTCCAGCCTGGTTATAAGCATCCGCTAGCTCAACCGGATCGCCTGCATCTTTTAAGTTGACAAAGTTGACCCCTTTTACCACTCGCCCTGCTTTGACATCTAGACAGGGCACAATTCGTTTTGCGAGCATTCTGGTTTAATTTGCACCTTGCATAACATCTGGCAACAGTCTGTCCGCTATCAGAATAGCGCAATCAGACCCTATTCTTTTCCATAAGAAAACCCCGGCTCGAAAGCCGGGGACTCAATCAGGGTGCATCTACCATTCCTTTCTACTGAGATGGTGATTGTGATCAGGAAAATCTAATCAAGAAAAAAGCTGAGAGAAGAGGGGTTATAGCAGTCCCAATGCTATGCGAACGTCACGAGTGACGACGCCATTGGGCTCCAAACCGTTTTGCTCTTGAAACTGTTTGAGTGCTTTGTCTGTGCCCGGACCAAAAAATCCATCTGGTTTGATATCAATTCCGGCTCTAAGCAGCGCACCCTGAATAACTTGCACATCGTCTCCTTTGAGCATCGGGTCGGTGAGTTTAAGGTCTCGGTATTCGAGGGGGAGGCGATCGCCCGGAGGACTTATCACCCGTCGCGATACTAGCGCACCCACCGTTTCGAGCTTAAATCCCCAGCCTTGCGGCAGATTATCATTTCTCCCATTTTGCCCCCAATCTAAAAACACGCGAGGCGGCACAAATCGAGCGCGATCGCCCGCTGCTACCAGTCGCTTATCAACCTCCGCCATAATGCCATCAATCACGGCATCAAATTCGGCATAGCTTTTAAACGGACGCTGAAGCTGCTGGTTCACAAACTGGACAAACTGACGCACGGCCTGAACTTTTGGATCATCGTCAGGAAACGTTTGCAAATCGAGCTGTTGTCGCAATGCAGGCTCAATGTAGGTCAACAACCGCACTTGAGCATCTGCTAATTTTTTGTCAAAGCCTTCTAATGTTGCTTCTGGCTCAACCTTGCGCCGAAATGGGCTGAGAATCGTCCGCCTAACGCTTTGAAAGAAAGCCAAAATTCCTCCCCAAAGTCCTCGGTGTTGTGGAGACGATTCTTGACCTCCACTAAACTGCCGGGGAGGCAACATGGTTTTAAATGCTTGCCGGATAATCTGCGAAATCTTAAACGGCGGCAACGGCAAGCTATTCGGCTCTATAGACTGTCCATGCTGGGCCAAAAGCTCATCAAGCTGAGGTAACGCCTCAGGCACAACAGGCATCGGAATGTTAAACGCTTGAAACTCAGGATTACCAGGATTACGAGCCAGTATCCGTTCAAATTCTTCGTTATCGGTCTTGCCGCTTAAAACCGTTTTTTCTCGATTATTATGACTGCGCTGAATGGCCAAAATTTGGTCTGCTTTGTCGTCATCCCCGTCAAGTAGCGCCGTTAGCCCCCGCTTATTAAACGGATAAACCGGAGTGTTTAAGCAGATGTACATGAATTCTGCACAATAGGTCTTATTCGTCGGATCTTTGAAGAATCGGACGGCGTCTAGGTCGCCTAATGCTGCTAGCAGTCCATTGCGCATAAAGTCTCGCAGAGTTGCGCGATCGCCAATTCGGGTTGGATCACCCCCGTTATAGTTTTGAGGGAACTGGGCAAACGGATTGAGCAGCGCCATCCAGGAGACAATAGAGTCGATATATCCTCTGGCTTGTTGAGGTGATACAAAATCCGGGAAAACAAGACGCTGAGCAACGGTAACGAACCCGTCTTTGCCATACATTCCGTCGTGATAGCTATCTGATTCGTTTAGGGCAGCGAATGAGCTAATCAATTCTCCATCTTTAAATCGTTGAGCAGGAACGAGAGCACCGGCATGATGCGCCTCATTTTTTATGAATGCTTCAATAAAGATTTCAGATGGAATTTGTTGTCGGGTATCAATCGGGATGCCATAGCGTTCTTTATTCCACTGAAAGGTACAAATCAGCAACCCGTCTCGTTGTAAGAATTTTGTAATATCAGCATGTCCCGACACCTTATCCCCGTGGGGATCGATCACCTCTAAATCATCTGACACGCCAATGAATCCTGGAACTTTAACCGTTTCAACATCGACGGATGTTTCATCATCTAAGATGACCCTCTTAACAAATAAGCGGCGGATATCTTCGACGGGTTTACCCACCCATTTCAGAGCAGGCTCATCTCCAACGAGAGCGTTAAATCGCTCTAAATCAATATATTCAGCAGGGTAGATAGGCATTGCAGAGTCTGCAAACGCTGGAACAAACCCGCCCCCTGGAAAGGGTGAAGGATTTGTGGATGCTGCTCTAGCAGAACTGGACGGTTCGGTGGGGTTAACCTGATTAGTCATAGACTCATTAGGGGCTGACATCTTAGGTAAGAGATTCTTTGGGTTAAAAGATAGTGATCCAGAGAAAGATGGGAATATCCATACACTAACTTTTTGTCTTAAGTAGCTCTACATCGTGAGTGTCGTAGTCTCCAGATTAATAAATGGGGTCATATAGCAATCCCAGATGGGTTGTGAGCGGTGGGGCGGGCGTCTCTCGCCCCACCGCTCACGCACAATTCACAAGCGATTTAGGATCGCTATATAAAATTTAAGATGAATTAAGTCCTGAATAGAGTTCTCATTGATAAAAGATATAAACCATCCCTCTTCCGCTTGCCTAGTGAAGAATTCTCACGGTACATCTATGAGAGATTGCTAATACGAGAGATTGCTAAGGTAATGGGAATACTGGTAAAGAAGCTCGAACCCTAGGAATATCAGGCGTTTAGACAATGTGGCGAAGGCTTAAAAATTTTTTCGTCAGCCTTAAAACTTATGATGATCTAAGTCCTGATGTCAGGTTTCGGTATCAGGTAAGTCGGCGCTTAGATCATCGACCAGAATTAGATCTATGCGAATGGTTTGAAGCATTCTGGCAACCGTTAGGAATTGAGCCTGCAATTGCAGAATTTGTGTATGAATGTTTCTCGAAATATTCTGGACTTTCGTTTGCAAAGGTAACACCGAGCGATCGCCTAGAAGACGACCTCTGTTGGTATGAAGTGTGTTGGTTTGATTGGGAACTCACTCTAATTGACGATTTCTATGACCGCTTTGATCGTGACCTCAGCGACCATTTTATTCCAGAAAACCTTGACACCGTCGAAGATTTTGTTCGGTTTCTTAATGATCAATTGTTGACGGTTCAGTCAATGTAACAGTGCTAGAAATTGACTGCATGCCTGCTCTGATGCGTCTGGCCTCCGAAATCCAGTGATAGCAATCCCTTCTGGAACCTGTGTCTCCTGCGCGTCAAAAATTTGTGCACTCCATAAATGAAAATTATTTGCAAGTAAACGCGTTTTCTCGTATGCTCAGAATAAGGGTTATTGATTAATATTCTCAATAAGTTGTGAGCCAGTTGTAAATCGATTATGAATCAACTGTCGATCAGGGCTGTAAGTGTTTGTAATCAGAATCATTAATTCAATGTATCTAAATTCGCCGTTAGGAAAATGTTTACAGCATAATGATCAGATTAATCCTCGTTCCAAATCCATAATTTTGGAAAGGGTGGTCACGACAAATATGCTCGGAACCGTACCTGTCATGCGGCAAATCTGGCGAAATCATCATCGCTCTTAACCAAGAATTTATCTCATCTAAATCTGCCTGTTGTTTGATCTATGGATGACTTATTTGATCTCGACTCTCCGGCCCATGTGGTCTCTATTTGCCGAAGCGATCGCTGGCGAGTGTATCACCGATTAAAAGAGCTTGATATTCCGTGTATATGTCCCCATGATGGGAGTCTACGTATCGATATCGAACACCCACTGGCGATCGCTCAGGTGCGGAGTGTCGTTGCTCACACCACGGCATCTCGGCGGCACCTTGTAGATTGGTTGGAGCGATGTTTGCTCGATAGCGTATAGCAATGTAAGAAGATGCTTGAAAAGGGTTTGGCGTTTTTAGACGCGTGCAGCTTCTCGAAGAGTAAATCGCACAGTTCGACCAACGGTGTCATATTGATAAATGCGGAATTGATAAATGCAGAATTGATAAATGCAGGGTATTGAATAAGCAAGATTTATTTAACCACTATTTAATTTGACCACCATTTATAAAACGCTATTAGATCACGGTCGTCTTGACACGTAGAGTGTCTCGAAGGAGAAACTGCAGTCCTTGTAGCGAAAGTGGTTTAATCGCTGAACCGAATTAAATTTATCAGGAAGCAGGGGAATTATGGGTAAGTCAGGGTCTAAATTAAAATCAGAGTTTCATCTTGAAGGTCGGCTCTTGAGCGTCTTTCTTAAAGATGGATATAAGGTCAAAGGGCTGCGTCTCGCCACATCAAGCGGAGAATATAAAGTCAAGCTTCCCAAAGATGTTCGGAAGTCGCTGATAGACGATTTGACCCCCGGCGATTGGCTTTGCGTGTCAGGCCAGCAGAAAATTGACATGAAAAAGGGAACGGTGATGCTCAAAGCCGCCTCTGTCGACCGGACTACGCCGGGGGCTATTGAGACAGTCGCCCCTCATCGCCCCGATCAAATATCCGACCAAATATCCGATCGGATGCCCCACCAGGCTGACGCGAAGCCGTCTCAGGAGCATGCGTTCCAAGATGCTGAGTCTAAACAAACTCGCAAACCTGAAACAATATTGGTTTGTAAGAAATCGGATTGCTGTAAACGAGGCGGAAAGGCCGTTTCTCAAACTCTTGAGAAAATCTTGAGCGATCGCCAGTTGGATGATCGGGTCACTATCAAACAAACCGGCTGCATGAAGCGGTGCAAAGCAGGGCCGAATATTGTGATGCCCGACAAAACCCGATACAGCCGCGTAAGCCCTGATGAGATTCCAGAAATCGTTGATAAACACATCCAAACGCTGGCTACTCATCCTTAAAGAATGTTGATTAAATAAATAGAAATACAGAAAGAGGTATGGTGCTAGCACCATACCTCACATAATTTAGCGGAGAATCCCTATACCGGTAGTTGGGCTAGTTATTTGCCAATCGCCTTACCCTTCTTGATCGTTTCTGCCGACAATTTGCTCTTTGAGCGATTCAAAATCTTCAGACAATTCTTTTCGGCTTGAATCACGCAAAATGTACCGGTAAATAAACCAGGCAGTGTAACCAATACCGATTAGCTCAAATGTAGGAGCTAATAATGGAATCTCATTGATAGCCCCTAAAATTGCTAGCGCAACTTTAGAAAGGAGAATAACGCTTAAAACAACACCAATCGTAACGATGGGACGGCGATACTCTCCAAAAAACTCGCCAACATAATCGGGCAAATCTGCCAAGAAGGCAGAAACCTGCTCTCCAATTTTTTGCCACTGCTCATTGGTCTGGTCTGTTGGCATCTTAGAAAGTTGACCAGAATCTTCGGCATCAATATCAACTTTAACTTGCTCAGCTTCTGAAGCTGCATCGGAAAAACCGGCATCTTGTTTCGCTTCGGGATCCATCATGACACCTTGGGAAACCACTAAACAACGTTTGTAAGAGAATATCCCAACTGAATACAACGACGTAATGCTGGGAAAGTCTTTATCCTATTCCTTGAACATAGTAGAGCGTAGGGTGTCATTTTGTGAATCTCACGGCGGGCTTCATTCTTCGATTTTCGCCCGAAGCGAAATTTGAGGCGAATCTGATGGGGTATCTTCGTTATTAAACGTTTGGGGCGATCGCTCTGACGTTGAGTCTGTGCGCTAGCTCGATTTGCTTGGTTTATTCCGCTGATCATCCACGTTGCTGAGTTTTGAATGCGGCTTTAATATTACTTAATGTCGGTAAATTTGTGATTTTCAACTATGCGTTTAAACCCTCGTTGGACTTTAATGGCGATCGCAGTGGGGCTGCTCGGGGCTGGGGCGGGTGTTCTTGCACTAAACGTCAATGCTCAAAACATTATGCTGGCTCAAGCGTTTGACGGGGCTCAGTCTGAGCAAAAAGTGGTCACGGTTGAAGACGTATTATCTGGCAGCATCAAACCAATCATAATGATTGATGTGCGTCGTTATGACGAATATGCTCAAGACCACATTGCCAATAGCCCAGTGGTGCCGCTTTCTGACATCGAATCGGGGGTGGGAGTCGAAAAGGTGCAACTGTGGATTGAACATGCTGCTATGACTACGGATGAGCAGCCTACGGTGATTCTCTATTGCTCAAGCGGTCGTCGCTCAGGGCTAGCCCAGGAGATCTTAGCTGACTTGGGCATCGAATCATACAACTTGGATGGTGGAATTCAAGCGTGGCGAGCGGTCGTTTCTCCTGAGCAGGATG
>DBGGTD010000275.1:0-2243 GCA_051162585.1 Elainellaceae cyanobacterium | reverse complement strand
GTTGGGATTCCAGCCAAAGATCCCCTCTGACCAATTTTGGATTTTGGATTTTGGATTTTGGATGGGTCGATTCGTCGATGCAAGAAAGTCTGGCGGTTATAGACGCTTGCGGCTTCTCGAAGGGTAAACCGCGACTATACAAACAAAGTGCGCATAGGCGGATTTAAACAGACCCACAAGGTTTGAAACCTACGGAGGTAGGTTTTGCTCGTGTAGCCTGCGACTTTAGTCGCCAAGGCAAACGATTAAGACTGCGACAATCGCTTCACAGCTTGCCCACCCAACAGGCGATCGGCATCTTCTAAATAAGCTGGAATGTTCTCCGCGTGGGGGCTGTTTGCCAAGCAGTCGCGTAAATCTAGTTGACTGACCTGGCTTGATTTATTGCCCGGAAACCAGTGGCTACCGCTGCCCAGCATGTTATATCGCATCTTGGCATAGTCCGTCATGTCGTAGGCGATCGCCAGATTTCTGAGCCAAAGGATAATCGGAATATTTAACCCGCCTGGCGTTTCGTGGTGCTCAGGAAGACCCACATGCCACGTCTTATACCACTCTTCTCCGAGCTGCTGGATGGCTTCGCGTTCGAGGCGATGCAAGATAGGCGGCAACACCTCATCCGCACGATCCAAAAATTCTAACGCTTTGAGATGCTCGTCAAAGTCAGTCGGGCACGATGCGCCCAGACTTAAGGTATGCACGTGCGGATGGCTCAAACAAAACAGGTCATTAAACACCATCGGGCTGAGAGGCGCGCACAAATCGACGAGCTTCTGAGGCGGGCTGTAAAGCCGACCTCCCTTATCAGACGGGCTGATGATAAACACGCCCATATCATGCCGAGTAGCGGCTTCGATGGCAGGCCAGTTGACCTGATTGATGTAATACCAGCGCAGATTCACATAATCAAACTGATTGGTGGCAATCGTTCGCAGAATAATAGCCGTCGGCGCATGGGTCGAAAACCCCACGAATCTCACCTTGCCCTGATGCTGGAGCTTGCGCGCCATATCGAGGCAGCCGCCCGGACAAATGGCTTGCTGCAACCGCTCCTCTGTATTAATGCCGTGGATACCCAGCAAGTCAATATAGTCGAGCTTAAGATTGGAGATCGATTTCTCTACGGTCGTTAAGAACTCGTGAGCATCTTCACTGGGCGAAACCTTCGTCTGAACAATCAGCTTTTCTCTAGGAAATTTGGGCAGAACGCGCCCAAGCTGGATTTCTGATGTGCCATAACCTCTGGCCGTTTCGATATGATTGATACCAACATCGAGCGATCGCCGAATGGTTGCGTCTAAGTTAGCTTGACTATCTCGCGGAATTCTCCACCCTGGCACGTTTTTCCAAGAATGCTGATAGCGCATTCCACCACATGAGAAAACGGGCATTTGTAGGTTGGTTCGTCCAAAACGTCGATATTGCATGGGCGATTTAAAAGTCACAGTGTAGGGTCAATAGGAAGGATTGGATTCGCTGCCGCTATTTGGTTGCAACGCCCTTATACATATACGACATCAACTCGGGCAGATTCTCCGGCACAAACTGTTCGACATGTACAGTGTCAAACTGGGTTTCCACAAGTTTTTGAATGTTGCGGTTGAGGTGGCATCCGTCGCCAATGACTTTTTGGATGGGGGTCAAGCGATGTTGCCACGTTTGAATATTGGGCTTGTTGCTCAACCCATGCTCAATGAAGACAAACTTCCCGCCCGGTTTCAAAACCCGATGGATTTCTTGAAGTGCCTGATTGACCTGGGCGATGCTGCACAGAGTCCACGTACTCACCACGTAGTCAAACGTTTCGTCAGGCATTGGCAGCGATTCGCCGCTGAGCACCCGATTTTCGACGTCAATCTCAGATGCCTTGATGCGACGTTCGGCAAACGAGTTCATGCCGGGGTTGACATCAACGGTGGTAATTTTTTCGACCCGATGCGGATAATATTGCAGATTTAGCCCGGTGCCAAACCCAATTTCAAGAATGTCTCCTTCAACGTCTGACAAGAGTTCTTTGCGATAGCGCGCCAGCATGGGGCTCGACATTGACCAATCGAGCAGTCGTGGCAAAATCACCTGAGAATAGAAGCCCATAGTATGTGGTTTATAAGGTCTATCTCAATTCTAAATCTGGCGATCGCCCCTAAAAACAAAGCAATGATCTTCATAAACAAACAGAATTGGAGCTTGAAGGACGTTTACGGCGTATCGTTCGAATGAATTGGCGCGGCGAACTAATGGAA
>DBGGTD010000274.1:0-3589 GCA_051162585.1 Elainellaceae cyanobacterium | reverse complement strand
TGATGCTCGGGCTCCTGCTGTTGATTGCAGCAGCGGGCGTGGTCGGACTGATCCATGTGGGTCAGATTCGTCTCGCCATCGCGGGAGTCATCCTGGGCATCATCATGTCCCTGTCGATGTGTATTTGCCGACCGCGCCGGAAACTACGCTGGTGTGGTATTTTCAAAACCGTCGTCAACACTTCTTTTGGGTCAATGGCGCTGGTGCATACGTAATCATGAGATCAAGCAAATCGCTTCAAATATCTATCCCCGGTGCATTATGGTCTACGACCATTCTTATTGTAGTCGGGCTGATTGGCGCGGCGGTAATTACTTTTCTTATTGTCGCCGGCCAAACGCGCCTAGCCGTTGCAGCAACGGTTATGATGACCCTGGTTGCGCTCGCTGTTTATGACATGCGTCTCGCGGTGTACGCCTGTCTCGTATATCTTATTTTCTTAGGAGACTTACGGAGGCTCTTGCTGTACGCCGAGCCATGGTCTGGCGCCGATCCGCTCCTAATCATCGGTCCTGGGTTCGTTGTAATTACTTTTATCGCTGTCCTTGCATCAAGGAGAGTTGCGTTTGATACCCCAATGTCTATAGGGGTATTAGCCATGATGATCATCATGGGCCTACAGATTTTCAACCCAAAACAAGGTGGGTTAATTGTAGGTGTGGGCGGTGTGCTGTTCTTGATGGTCCCCATTTTTTGGTTCTGGGTGGGTCGTGCCTTCGGGACCTCCTCTTTCATCACTACGCTTCTCTACAAGATCGTCTGCCCACTTGGCGTGCTGTCCATACTTGTGGGTCTCTATCAGGTATTGTACGGGTACCTTCCATACCAGATGATGTGGTATCATACCGCGGGATACCTTGGAATTGGAAATATTGAAACCGGTTTGGCGCCGATTTCCTTTTTCGCGTCCGGCAGTGAACATGGTGCTTTCGGTATCATGACGGGCGTTATCATATTGACGATCGGATTAACAAAGGATCGCCGTTTTCTCTTGCTTCTACCGGTTGTCGTTATCGCCACGCTACTCACAGGTAGCCGGGGACCCGTCGCGAAGTTGTTGTTAGTTGGATCGGGCCTATGGGCTATTCAAGGCGCAACCCTTAAAAGCTGGATCCCGCGCGGTATTGTGGTACTCGCCGTCGCAGTGATCTCGCTTGTAATGAGCTTGACGATGGTGACCAGTTCCGGGGTCAATCACTCTGTGGTTCAACACAAGATGGGTCGCCAGGCACAGGAGTTCGTCCATGGCGAAGGTGCCGGTGGTGGTCGATCGACTGCACTTGGCCATCTGGGAATGCTACTGTATAGCTATTCAAATGCTTTCTCCGAACCACTCGGACGGGGCCTTGGATCGACGTCACTTGCCGCCCGACTTGACCCGAACAGCACGTATGGGCATTCCACAGAGACAGATCTCGGGGACTCATTCCTCGCGCTCGGAGTGCCGGGTGGACTGGTTTACCACGTCCTCGTGTTCTTGATAGTTTTCTCGGGATTTCGCCTCTGGGTTCGAACCCGCGATCCGTCCATCATGGCGATTCTCGGAAT
Source organism: Elainellaceae cyanobacterium (assembly GCA_051162585.1). GTDB lineage: Bacteria > Cyanobacteriota > Cyanobacteriia > CAZCXK01 > CAZCXK01 > DBGGTD01. Next base: position 2,041 of record DBGGTD010000274.1, on the reverse strand, counting down.
CCTCGGCGTCACCTTTCTTTCTTGGCTCGGCGGCGGACAATATGCTGTCAGCCCGCTTGTATGGGTGTGCATAGGTGCCCTCGACCGTGCGTACCTCAAGCACCGAAACACAGAGTAATACACTACTCGCGCGATCGCGTGAATTTCACGTATGTCTCGACTTCCGCCATATAGCACGAGAGTACAGGTCCGATCGGACGTTCGCGCAGGTACGTCCAATCGCTATTTCATTTGTTTGGACTTTGATAATACAGATCCGATACCGTGGCCTCTGTACAACGATGACGTTCCAGATGCCCCTGAATATTTCACTCGGGCCTTTCGGGAAATGGAACGGCACTTAACGATCTCCGACCTGACAGTGTACCTAACATGGCGACTGGGCGACTTACCATCAACTGGTGACAACGTTGTAGCCGTCGTCCTGGGGGATGAGTGGAGCCGAATTCCTCGCTTTGTTCCGGATGTACTCGCGACTTTCAAGACGTACGGATTCGTACCGGCTTGGGATGTCGACATGCGTGAAATGAATCGCTTCAACTTCCTCCGGTTGTTAAAACAGGCGAGGAATTACGCTCATTACCTCCCGGGCTGGATCTATTACGTTCAGCGAACGGCACGGCGTCGATTTAGTCATTTGCTCCAAGGTACTGCGGCACAAGTCACGCCAATGTACGACTGTCCGCTTGGCTATGGAAACCAGCTCGATTTGCCCATTCGACCGATCCAGGATAGACCAACGGATATCTTTTTTGCTGGTAGCGTCGAACATAGGGACGGACGATCTACAATACATGACTGGATCTCCAATCCGAAATCACTTGCTCGGAACACTATGCTGGATAATATCGAGGTACTGCTTGAGCAGCGTTCCGACGTGTCGATCGACCTGGCAATCTCTTCAGCCTTCGTCTTGAATGCGCTCCATTACGGCAAGAAGATCGACGGGCGGGTTCTGGACCGAACGGCATATTCCGAAAGCATGATGAATGCTAAGATCTGCCTGATTCCGAGGGGTACTTCCCCGGAGACGTTTCGCTTTTTTGAAGCGATTCGCTACGGCTGTGTACTCGTTACGGAGACCCTTCCAAGCCGATGGTTTTACGATCGGTCGCCTGCCATTCAGGTCTCCAATTGGGACGACATGCCCGAAATCGTTTCCCAGCTTTTAGACGACCCCTCCCGACTTGTTACGAAACAGCAGGAGGCCTTGAAATGGTGGGATGAAGTCTGTTCCCCTGAAGCGGTCGGTCGATACTTCGCAGAACGCATAAATGCCCAAGCAACTCGATGAAACTTGCTATCGTCACCCCCAACGTGTACATCGGCGATGGACAGGGCCGTGTCAACTACGAACTAACACGACACCTGCTTACATCGGGCATCTCGGTAGACCTGATCGCTGACAGGGTCGCTCCGGAACTTCTGGATGCCGGCGCCGAGTGGATCCCGGTTCAGCCAGGGTTCGATAATTTTATCTTCGCACGCGTCTACCGATTTCAAAGAATGGTAGATCGCGTTCTGGACCGAATAGCCGGTCGTTACGACGCCATTCTCGCATGCGGGCGGGTGACAACCAGACCTCACACGGTCAATGTACTTCACTTCGTTCACACGGCGTGGTTATCCTCCGACTTTCACCCAATTCGTCAGGGCTTGGGCATTAGCAGTGCGTATCAGTACTTTTTTTCCCGAGCGAATGCCAAATGGGAACTCGAAACCTTGAGTGAGGCCGGAAGAATCGTAGCCGTATCAGACAAGATCAAGGCCGAGCTTATTAGCGCAGGTGTTCAACCGAGTCGAATCCAGACGATATTGAACGGCGTCGATACTGACGAATTTTGCCCCGGCGCTGCGAGTCGGGAAAAACTAGGTCTCCCCGAAGATGTACCGTTGGCATTTTTCGCTGGCGATATTCAGTCGACACGAAAGAACCTCGATACCGTTCTTAAGGCACTCGATCACGTTCCGAATCTGCACATTGCTGTAGCTGGGACGCTTACCGGAAGCCCCTACCCTGCACTCGCACGTGATCTCGGAG